>JAYSOC010000317.1:0-10435 GCA_043723285.1 Ferruginibacter sp.
GACTTTATAGTTCCATTAGGAGCATATGCTTTGTCAAGTGCTACCAATAGCAAGTTAGCCATTTAATTTTTAGTTTTAAACTTCTTGCAGTCGGGGCTAAGCTGAACGTTGGTAATTCTAATGGGCTTTTATTGTGCATGAGATTATGCAATAGATTTTCCTGCCCTTGTTGGTAAGTTCGCATAATCGTTGCTTAATTTTAAGGCAGCCATTGGTATGCAGCGCAGGCTTGGCGGCCAAGTGTACCAACAATTATAGTAGAGCTTGCATTATATTATATTTTCATGGCAGTCTACAATAATGTTGTTGTTACATCCACACTGCTTTACCCACGCTGCACACCAACGGCGTTCGCTTCAATAAATCAAACTAATACGAAGAAAGTATTATTATATTTGAGATACCAACAAATGCAAAATTTTCACAAAACTAAATTGATAAAATGTAATTTTACTTTACACACATCCTAAACAAATAGATAAAAATATGTTCGTAAACGCAATCGAAGAAATCCAAAAATACACAAGACCAGTGCATACCATTGTGCGGCACTATCATAATAATTTTATACAGCCAGGTGCTGCTACACTTTTTTTTGTAAACGAATTGGGCGTGGCTATTACTTGTAAACATATTTTAGAGCAATTGCTAGCTGAGCATAGTATAAACGCACACTACAAAAATTTTAAAGCAGAGAAAAAATTATTAGGCACAAAATTAGATGGCAAATATAAAAAACAATTAAAAGACCTCGAAGCTAAATACAATTACACATCGACAGGAGCAGTAGCACAATTAAAAAACTTTTTAATTAACTGCACCGATAGCCCAACCTTCGATTACTTTCCTCACCCAACACTTGACCTTGCAATATTAAGATTTAAAAATGTTACGCAAAACCATTATACATCTTATGCAACATTTATAAAAGATAGTACGCTACTAAAACAAGGAAAAATGTTATGCAGGTTTGGTTTTCCGTTTGCAGAATTTACAAATTTTGAATACGACGCTATTAATGATGAAATTAATTTTACAAGTGGAGGAAATATGAATTCTCCATCTTTCCCAATCGATGGAATTATTACGAGGCATGTTGGCGAAGGAGGAAAGATTGTAGGGCTTGAAATAAGCACACCGGGGCTTAGAGGGCAAAGTGGTGGGCCATTGTTTGATACAAATGGACTTGTATGCGGCATGCAATCTCTTACAATGCAGTACCACATGGGTTTTGATGAACAAAAAATTGAAATTACTAGCAAAGGAAAAAGAACAAACACCATCAACCATTCATTTTTAAATGTGGGTAGGTGTTTACATGTTGATGCTATAAAAGATTTTTTAAAATTGCACGATGTAAAATATTATGAAGAATAAGATTGATTGAAAATAGTTTTCGCAAAAAATAAATTATCAATATGAATCAGCAAGCAAAATCGATAAGAGCATTTATTGGAGCAAAAGATTTTGACTTATCAAGAGCATTTTACGAAGACCTCGGTTTTGAAGAATCTGTTATTTCAAAAAACATGAGCTACTTTAAAATTTACGATACATTAGGTTTTTACTTGCAAGATGCTTATGTAAAAGATTGGATAAATAACTCCATGATATTTTTAGAAGTAGAAAACGTAGAGCAATATTACAACGAATTGAAAAGCCTCGAACTTCAACAAAAATATAAAGACGTAAAGCTTGTTCCAATAAAAAAAGAAGTGTGGGGCAGTGAATGTTTTTTGCATGACCCTTCAGGAATATTGTGGCATTTTGGGGCGTTTAATAAGTAAGTGAAGATTTATATATTTTCAGCAATTGCATTTTTTAAAATAAATATGAAATCAATCTCCATACCCAAAATACTACTTTGGATAACAGTGCTAATAACCATTGCCATTATTATTTTCATGAAACCAATACCGCAGGATGTAATGTATCATCATTTTGCAAATGATAATACTATTTTTGGCATTACCAATTGTTGGAATGTGGTTAGCAATATTGGGTTTATAATATTAGGTTTGTTAGGCTTACATTTTATTAGAAAAAACAACATCAACAATCCCATCATTTGGACACTTTTTGTAGGCGTAGTTTTAACAGGCTTCGGCTCTGCCTATTATCATTATGCACCAAACAATACAACCTTGGTTTGGGATAGACTACCAATGACCATTGTTTTCACTTCTTTTTTTGCACTCATTTATGGTTGGTGTTTTTGTACAAAAATGGGTTTTAAAATTTGGTTGGTAAGCCTTGCAGCTGGTATATATTCTGTTTTTTATTGGCAATATACAGAGCATGAATTTAGAGGCGATTTACGATTGTATGCCATCGTACAATTTCTACCCATTTTATTAATTGCAATTATTGTAGCTACTAATTTTAAGAAGCATACATTTTTATTAAAGCCCATTTGTATGATTGTGCTTTGGTATGTTATTGCAAAATTACTAGAGCATTTTGATGTGTATCTTTTTGAAACTACAAATTTTTTAAGTGGGCATCCTATAAAACATTTGGCTGCCGCTGTAGCTACTTTTTATATGTTCAAAATGGTAAGGGTGCAATTAACCAACGATAAAGCAACCACTAATTATTAGATACTCCTTATCTTTGGTTATGGTTAAAAATTATTCGCAACTATTTATTGGTATTGTAATTGGGCTTATAGTAGGTTTATTTATTGCAAAAAAAGTATTTATTCCCAATACAAATAATATACAACAGCCTACCGTACAAAATAATCAAACAGATAATAATATACATCCAAAAAATAATAACAATACAAATACGCAGCATACAAATAATAGCAATGGAACTATCCCTGCGAAAGTGTATACCGTATTGCAATATATAAAAGCCAACAACCATTCAATTGATGGCTATGTGGGCGGAAGGGTTTTTACAAATAGAGAAGGTAATTTACCAAAGGACGATGCACAAGGAAACTCCATAGATTATCAAGAGTGGGATGTAAACGAAAAAATACAAGGGCAAAACAGAGGCACCGAAAGAATATGCACTGGCAGCGATGGCAGAAGCTGGTACACCAACGATCATTACAGAACATTTACCGAAATAAAATAAACATGAGCAACATTAAAATTATACATACTTCTTATTATACAAACAACAACGAGCGCATAGTCTTTATAGATGGCAACTGCTGCGATACTATAGAAAAATGTTACAACACTTTACAACAACAACTATCTATACCAAATTATTTTGGCCATAATTTAGATGCGCTTGAAGAAGTAATAGCCGATGCAGAATGGATAGCAGAAGAAAAAATACATGTTATTATTTTAAATGAAAAAGATTTGTTGAAAAATGATTTAACATCTAAAAATAATTTTTTAGATATCATAAAAAACAATAGCAATGAAAAAATATTTGTTAGTGTTTTGGGGTAAATAATAATTTTTAGATAAACCTATACTTTCCGTTTGCATACAAAACTATACTTCCCAAAAATGGTTTGCTCAAGCCAAATATTATAGAATTCCTAAATAAATTTTTACCCCAAAAGCCACACTTTCTAATACATTAATTAATATCTTTGATAGCTAACAAATGTATTATGCAAAGAATCCCCGAGTCGGAACTTATCATTAATAACCGTGGCGCCATTTATCATTTAGATGTACGACCAGAAGAACTTGCCGATACCATTATTGTAGTTGGAGATCCAGAGCGAGTAAAAAAAGTAAGTGCTCATTTCGATAAAATAGAACATCAATTACAGCATAGAGAATTTATCACACACACTGGTTACATTGGCAACAAACATTTGTCTGTTGTATCTACTGGTATTGGTCCAGATAATATTGATATTGTCTTAAACGAATTGGATGCACTTGCCAATATCGATTTTGAAACAAGAATGATAAAAGAAAAACTTACAAAACTAAATATTATTCGCTTTGGCACATCTGGTTCTTTGCAATCCGATATTCCTATAGATAGTTTTGTAGCATCTACTCATGGTTTGGGTTTAGATAATTTACTCAACTTTTATAGTTACGAAAAAACGGATGCCGAAAATGATATGACCAATGCATTTATAGCACAAACAAATTTAGATGTTGCCATTACCAATCCTTATGCATTTGCTGGTAGCAATATATTGTTGCAAAAATTTGACGACGCATTTTACAAAGGTATTACAGTGACTTGCCCAGGCTTCTTTGGCCCACAAGGACGTGTGTTGCGCTTAGGATTGAGAAGCCCTGGCTTGGTAGATAAACTAACACAATTTAATTTTAATAATAACCGAATAACTAACTTTGAAATGGAAACCTCAGCCATTTATGGATTAGGAAAATTGATGGGGCACGAGTGCCTTAGCATAAATGCTATTATTGCAAACCGTGTGGTAAAAGAATTTTCGAAAGACAGCAATGCCGCTGTAGAAAAATTAATAATAAAATCTCTTGAAGCGTTAACCTCTTAAACCTTTTAAACTTATTAAACCTATTAAACCTATTCTACCTTTCAAACCTATTAAACCTTTTTAACTATTAATAAATGATTGCAACCAAAAGCATACCTGATTTTTCATTATCACCACATGTAGATCAAGTGGGCATTGAAGAAAGAGCATCTAGATTTACAAAGCGAAGCATAAAAAATGAAACAAAACTAAATGGTTTGTTGCTGGCTTTAAATATGATAGATCTTACAACCCTCGAAGGAAAAGATACAGAAGGAAAAGTAAAACAACTTTGTTACAAAGCCATCCACTTGCACGATTCGTACCCAGGTTTACCAACGGTGGCAGCCATTTGTGTGTATCCATCTATGGTAAAAGTGGCCAAAAAAGCATTGGGCGATTCCGGTGTAAAAGTTGCATCAGTAGCTACGGCATTCCCTAGTGGACAAGCACCACTCGATATAAAAATTAGAGATACAAAATATGCTGTGCAGAATGGAGCAGATGAAGTAGATATGGTAATATCCAGAGGTAAATTTTTAGAAGGCGAATACAATTTTGTATTTGATGAAATAGCTGCCATTAAAGAAGCCTGCGGCAATGCACGATTAAAAGTAATTTTAGAAACTGGCGAATTGGTTACATACGATAAAGTACGCAAAGCAAGTGATATTGCCATGTATGCTGGAGCCGATTTTATAAAAACATCTACCGGAAAAATTTCGCCCGCAGCTACCATGCCTGTTACATTGGTAATGCTAGAAGCCATTCGTGATTTTTATTACAAAACAGGAAAAAAGATTGCCATGAAACCGGCTGGAGGTATTTCTAAATCGAAACTAGCGTTGCATTATTTGGTAATGCTAAACGAAACCCTTGGCGAAGAATGGATGAACAACGAATGGTTTAGGTTTGGTGCTAGTAGCCTCGCAAACGATATTTTAATGCAATTGTTGAAACAAAAAACTGGGGTTTATCAGAGTGCAAATTATTTTTCGATTGATTAAGTGGTTTGAAAGGTTTAAGAAGTTAAAAGGTTTAAGAAGTTTAAAAGGTTTAAAAAGGTTTTATGGCAACCATTAACAAATTTGAAGAAATAATTTCATGGAAGGAAGCAAGAGAGCTAAATAAGAGTATCGGAAATTTAATAGAAACTAAAAGGTTCAATACTAATTTTAGATTAATAAATCAAGTAGAAGGTTCTGCTGGATCTATAATGGATAATATTGCTGAAGGTTTTGAAAGAGGAGGAAATAGAGAATTTATACAGTTTTTATTTATTGCAAAAGCTTCGTGTGGAGAATTACGCTCTCAGCTTTATAGAGCTCTAGATAGAAATTATATAAATCAACTGGAATTTGATTCGCTTTCTATTCATGCAATGAAAATTAGTAGTCTGATTCAAAAATTAATTTCATATTTAGATAGCTCAGAAATAAAGGGAATTAAATATAAAGGAAGAAACACTTAAACCTCTCAAACCTATTAAACTTTTCAAACCTATTAACCTTTTTGCAAATGGAACACAATAAACTTATTCAAAAATTAATTTCATACTTAGAGCGTTCAGAAATGAAGGGAGTAATATATAAGGAAAGAAACAACGACCTAAAAACTTCTTAAACCTCTTGAACCTCTTAAACTTTTAAACATGTCCAAACCAAAAAACAATACAATAAAACTAAAGTTTGATTCTGCAAGAAACCTTGCGCCCGCACCTGAAAGTAAAAGTGCAGCAAAAATAAATGCGCAATACGATTTGTTTATAAACGGCAAATTTGAAAAACCTGCAAGCAAAAAATATTTTGCTACCATAAACCCAGCCACCGAAGAAAAATTGTCGATGATAGCCGAGGCCAACACTGCCGATGTAAACAAAGCTGTAAAAGCAGCAAGAACGGCCTATGACAAAACATGGAAAAAAATGCCGCCTGCCGAAAGAGCAAAATATATTTACCGCATAGCACGAATGATACAAGAGCGTGCAAGAGAGTTTGCGATCATTGAAACACTCGATGGCGGAAAACCAATTCGTGAAAGTAGAGATTTTGATGTACCCACAGCAGCCAATCATTTTTTTTATTATGCAGGTTGGGCCGATAAATTAGAGTATGCTTTTCCAAACCGAAGAGCAGAACCATTGGGCGTGGCTGGACAAATTATTCCCTGGAATTTCCCTTTGCTTATGGCCGCATGGAAAATAGCACCAGCAATAGCTACAGGAAATACTGTTGTATTAAAACCTGCCGAAAACACATCGCTTACCGCATTAAAGCTTGCAGAAATAATACAAGAAGCTGATTTGCCGCCTGGCGTTGTAAATATTATAACTGGTGCAGGTGCTACTGGCGCTGCCATTGTAAACCATACCGACGTAAATAAAATTGCATTTACAGGCAGTACCGATGTTGGAAAAATTATTCAAAGTGCCATTGCTGGTACAAATAAAAAAGCAACATTAGAATTAGGTGGCAAGGCTGCCAATATTATTTTTGATGATGCACCTATCGATCAAGCAGTAGAAGGTGTTATCAATGGAATATTTTTTAATCAGGGTCATGTATGTTGCGCAGGTTCGAGATTGTATGTGCAGGAATCTATTTTTAAAGAAGTGGTACGAAAATTAAAAGACAGATTAGAAACCTTAATTGTTGGTGACCCAATGGATAAAAATACAGATATCGGTGCCATCAACAGCAGAGAGCAATTAAACATCATAAATAAATATATAAAAATTGGACAGCAAGAAGGAGCAGAAATGTACCAGAGTTCTTGTGCCATACCAAGCAAAGGATTTTATTGCCGACCAACTATTTTTACAAATGTTGCACAATCTAATCGCATAGCGCAAGAAGAAATTTTTGGACCTGTGCTGGCTATTCAAAGTTTTAGAACCGACGATGAAGTAATTGAAAAAGCGAACAACTCGCCTTACGGTCTTTCTGCAGGAGTATGGACAGACAAGGGTTCTAAGATATTTAACCTTACTACAAAATTGCGTGCAGGCGTTATTTGGGCAAATACATTTAATAAGTTTGATCCTACTTCGCCATTTGGTGGCTACAAAGAAAGTGGATATGGAAGAGAAGGTGGCTTGCATGGATTGAATGCATACGTGAACATAGTTTAATAGGTTTGAAAAGTTTGAGAGGTTTGTAAAAGTTTAAAAAGTTTGAAAAGTTTAAAAAGTTTATAATCATGGCTACAGTTTTAAAAAATGAAAAGCGTTTAGAAGTTTTAAAAACGTACAAAATTTATATTGGTGGACAGTTTCCAAGAACAGAATCTGGCAGATATTATATTGCAACAAATAGCAAAAAAGAAAACCTTGCCAATGTATGTTTGGGCTCAAGAAAAGATTTTCGTGACGCTGTAGGCGCTGCACGAAATGCTTTTGGCGGCTGGAGCGGCAGAGCAGCATTTAACCGTGGGCAAATTTTGTACCGCATTGCTGAAATGCTAGAAGGAAGAAAAACACAATTTATAGATGAGCTAATAAAACAAGATAGTACTAAGCTGCAAGCCGAAACCGAAGTAAACCTTGCCATAGATCGTTTAATTTATTACAGCGGCTGGTGCGATAAATTTCAGCAAGTATATAGCTCCGTAAATCCTGTAGCCTCATCGCATTTTAATTTTTCGGTACCTGAGCCTACGGGTGTTGTAGCTGCCATTGCGCCGCAACAAACTTCTTTGCTAGGTTTGGTTTCTTTAATAGCGCCCATTATTGCTGGTGGCAATAGTTGTATCGTACTTGCATCTAACACAAAACCACTTTGTGCAGTTACATTTGCCGAAGTGCTTAACAGCTCCGACTTACCGGGCGGTGTGGTAAATATTCTTACCGGAAAAGTTGCAGAACTTGTACCATATTTTGCAGACCACATGGATGTAAATGCAACTGTTTTTTGCGAAGCAGATGCAGACATACAAAAAATGATCAAAGAAAAATCTTCGCTCAATATAAAACGAGTAGTGCTGTACGATAAAATAAAATGGACAGACGACAAAGGACAATCGCCATATTTTATTATGGACTTTCAAGAAATAAAAACCACATGGCACCCAATAGAAAATATTGGTGGCGCCAAGGCTGGGTATTGATAAAATATTTTTATTGAAATAAATAACCTGTTCTATGGCATGGGGTTTTGTTTTTTTGGAGCATGAGCAACAATGCAAAGCCTAACATTGGTATCCGGTTATTCGCTACAATATTTTTTTTTCGTTCCTCAAAAAAATATTTTCGCTTCTACCCGGGCTATGCTCGTTAGAAGAATATGATTGAGCAACTGGTGGAAGCGGTTTGCTTTTTTTAATAAAGTTTTTGATAAAGGTTAGAGTTTACATCAATCTAAAATGCAACTTGTAAAGATTTTTTTGACCTTTTTTGCATAAAATATTTTCCTATCCCGCCGTTACAGTATCATAACGCCACCATTGATTGATATGCAGCGCAGGTAAGAAGACAAGCATACCAAAAACAATTGTAGCACTACAAAAAAAATAAATTATAGTATCAGCAAGTGTGTAACGAATTACTTCTGATAATTTTTTGTAGATTTGAAATGCCAATAAAATCAACAAAGTAATTTTATTTACAATGAAAAGAATATCATTAACAATAACACTAATTGCAACTTCGTTTCTATTAGGTTTCGCTTTTAACACAATCATATCTAACAAAAAAAATACAAAAATGAAAAAAGTAACAGGCATCGGAGGCATTTTCTTCAAAAGCAAAGACCCAAAGGCAATTAACGAATGGTATAAAACACACCTAGGATTTGACACAACCCCATATGGCACAAGCTTTGAATGGCGTGAGGCTGACGACAGTACTAAAAAAGGACTTACACAGTGGAATCCATTTGCAGAAAATACAAAATATTTTGAACCTTCTACAAAAGACTTTATGATAAACTATAGAGTAGAAAATTTAGGTGCATTGGTGCAAGAATTAAAAAAAGAAAACGTAACTATCCTCGACAAAATTGAAGATTCTGATTATGGGAAATTTGTTCATATTTTAGACATAGAAGGAAATAAAATTCAATTGTGGGAGCCTAAAGATTAGGGTTCGATTAAATTATTAGGCTTGGTGCGAGTCTCCACAACAAAAAACATTTGAGAAGCAAAGGCATGTAATTAATAAAATATTTTTATAATTTTTTACTAATAGCAACCACCGATTCTAGTGCAAGTTTAGCCATACTATCCAAAGAAGTTTGCCTTTGATCTGCCGACATACTTTCGTGCGTAGGAATAATATCAGAAATAGTAAGAATAGTTGCTGCCATTTTATTTAAATATTTTGCATTGGCAAATAATGCAAAGGCTTCCATTTCTACAGCTAAACAATTATGTTGTGCAGCAAGCGGCGGAGTCCCTTTTTTGCTTCTATAAAAAACATCGCTTGAGTGAATGTTAGAAGCTTTTATTGTCATATTTAATTTTGCGGCTGTTTCATTTATTAGATCATAAGCAATTCCTTCATGCGTAAAACAATTGCCTTTCATATCAAAAGCTTCACTAGCATAAGTTGATTCGCTATATGCTTTCTCTACATTTATTACATCATACACTTTTGTAGTGGTATCGTATGCACCTGCAGTACCAATACGAATAATACATTCCACGCCATATTCGTTATACAACTCGTAAGAATATATCCCAATAGAAGGGCAACCCATACCACTTGCACCAATGGTAACAGTTACGCCATTATAAGTGCCAGTAAAATAAAAAGCGTTTCGAGTAGTACTCACCAATGAAACATCCTGTAACATAGCATCAGCAATATGTTTGGCTCTTAAGGGATCGCCGGCCAATAAAACAATTTTAGCAATTTCGCCAGCTTTAGCACTAATATGTACGCTCATAAATTCATTTTAAAAAAATGAAGATAATAAAATTAATTTAATAGCAAAATTTTATGGAAATGCTACTCAAATTGTAGAACCAGTTATCAGATACGGATGCCAACTTTTAAAAAGTTGG
>JAYSOC010000318.1:0-1622 GCA_043723285.1 Ferruginibacter sp.
ATGCAAGTAATATCGTTGGTAAAAATTTTTCTGTACAAAGCAATATGATGCTCAATAATAAAGTTTGCCCTGCTATGGTAAAAGCATACGAAGCCAGTGTAGGAAAGCCTTTGGCAGAAAGAGTTTTAGCTGCATTAAATGCTGCACAAGCAGTAGGCGGAGATATTAGAGGAAAACAATCTGCTGCCATATTAGTAGTTGCAGGAAAAAATACTGGGCAACCTTGGAATGATAAATTAATAGATTTAAGAGTGGATGACAATGATTTTCCATTGGTAGAAATGGACAGGCTCTTACGTTTATATAGAGCCTATGAACACATGGATAAAGGCGACTTAGCAACCGAAAAAAATAATATGAAATTGGCTATGGAAGAATATGGAACTGCTATGAAACTATTTCCAAAAAATTTGGAAATGCAATATTGGACAGCCATTACACTTGCCAACAATAAAAAAGCAAAAGAAGCTGCTGTAATGTTGCAAAAAATTTACAAGCAAGATGCAAATTGGAGAGAACTTACCAAGCGTTTACCAAAAGTAAATTTGCTTACCGTAACAGAAATGGAATTGAAGGTATTGATAAAATAAACTACTGTTTTACATTTAGGTAGTTAAATAACAAACCTAATTCAATAAAATTATTTATTTTTACAGCACTTAAAAATTATAATATGCCACTACAATATGTTTCAGATAGTAATGGGAGTACTATTGCTGTTCAAATTCCTATTGAGGATTGGAATATTTTAAAAGAGCGCTACGAATTACAACAAGAAATACCGCAATGGCACAAAGCAATTATTGATCAACGTTTAGCTAGTTATAAAGGAGATACTACATCTGTTACTAGCTTACATGATTTTATAAAAGAAATAGCGGCCGTGGAAGAAGTATAGTTTGGTATTACTAGATATTACCAAGCAAGATGCTAAAAAAATAAAACGCTGGTATAGTTCTATCAGAAAAGAATTAAGCAAAAGATTTACAGCCGATTTAAAAAACTCGCTTTTTTCTATTGAACGATTACCCACGGCTTATGCAATAAGATATAAGGATGTTCGTTTTGCCAACTTAGATATTTTCCCTTATTTAGTCGAGTTTTTTATCAAAGAAGATAACAGCATTGTTGTAATAGCTATTTTATATAATGGTAGAGACCCAAAAAATTTTTGAAGAAAAGTTCGATGTATTTGAATAAGCGTCAAAATAATTTTACTATTTCTATTTACCATTTAATTTTTCCAGCATCTCGTTGCTCGTATCGTCAGAATAAATGCCATAGCCATTTACCAAAAGCCCTTTCATGTTATGCATTTCAGAAGAAATAGCATACAGCATCGCTTGGTCAGATGGGTTTTCGTCCACATCAAACCGAAATGATTTATCAATATTAAATTCATTTGGTAAAAGCTCTTGCCTGCCTGCAATACATTCTAAACAGTTTTCTTTAAGGTTAAAATCTTGGGTATAGCCTTGTTGTTTTAATGCTGAGATTGCTTCGGAAAGTGTTTCGTAAGATTCCATTATTTTAAATTTACTTGAAAAATAATTCGAAATATTATTTTTTCTTTTTCGATGCCTTTGCAATTTTATTAAATTCTAAAGCAAGTTTTATCCAAT
>JAYSOC010000319.1:0-1622 GCA_043723285.1 Ferruginibacter sp.
AATACTGTGCTGCAGCAGCTTGGGCGTAACCCGCTTGAAGAAATGATTATGGAAATGGATATGTATTAAGGATGTTTTATTATTCGTAGATATTTTTCCGGTTGCCGATAACAACAGCCAGGATGCGAAGCATCTTATCTTCAATTTCATAAATGACTCCGTAATCACTAACTCTTAACGCACCTAAAGAAGAACTTAGTAAACAGCCATTATTTTTTTTTCTTTTTTTGAGATAATCTTTAAGAGGTATATAACTTTCATGCTTATCTACCTTAACTTTTTTATACAAAGCAATATCTTCCTGTTTTCAGCGTTGGGACACCTTAGAAATTTTTTTGAATAATTTGATATAGTAAAGTCTGGTGCTCGTCCTTTTTTAGTAGTTTGGATTGAGTGTGTTTAGACTCCGGTAATGTGTATGTAACCTGATACATATTGTGGGTTAGTTCGGCAGCCTTTTTTAATGATAGCGTAGATTTTTCTCTATGCAGTATTCTTTCTAACTCTTTGTAAATGCAGTAAGCTGTAAATGATATACAAATATGTGCTTCTATTCTATGTTTTAATCTGTGATAAATCGGTCTTATTCTTAAATCTGTTTTTGACATTCTAAATGCCTTTTCTATATGCCATAGATTTTTGTAATTTTCTATTACATCTTTACCACCAAGTTTGGTATTGGTTATGTATCCTTTTAATCCATCCCAACAATTATCGGTATTAAATTTTTCGTAATCAATTTCAATGGTAATATTTCCTTCCATTTTTAAATACTTGTTGTAGCCTTTGTTGTTGATGTTTGATTTTGTAAGCTTGCCTGCTTTTATTTGTTTTTCTAAACGCTGCAAGCCTCGTTTTCTGTTATACTCATCTTTGAGCGCTCTGTTATTTGCATAGGCAACAATAAGTCTTGTTTCATTCGCCTTGGGTATCATTATTATCTCTCCGTTGGTCAATGGCTTTGCCAGTATTTTTTGTTTTATTTTTTGAGGCTCATTTTTCAATCTTGCACCAATGATATATTGATACTGCTTCTCCTCTAGTGCTTTTATATTTTCATTAGACAATAGTCCTGCATCTGCCACTACAATTGGTTTGTCTAGATTAAACTTTGTTGATATTTTTTCCAAAAAAGGAATAAGTGTATGCCCTTCGTAAATACTTCCTTCAAAAATATCGTACCCAATGGCATAGCCGCCTAAGCCAACTAATAAACCTAAATAAATTTGTGGATTTTGATGTTTGCCATCCTTGCTAAACCCTGCTTTACGTAAATCATCTTCATCACTTGCTTCAAAATATAGTGTTGTCATATCGTAAAAAACAACGCTGATATTACCACCTAAAATCTTTTGTGTATGTGCAAATGCAAGTGCTTCTACTTGTTCTTTTAGTTTACTATTTAACTTGTCTAAAAATCGATACACTGCATCAATATCAATATGAACACCTTGGTAACGATATAAATATTCAATCGTTTTTAATTTGCTTAATGGAAAAGTCAAACGAGCAATTACTAAATGCCTGAATAAATCTTCCTGGATGGCATTAAAACCAATATAGTCATATATCTTACCAAAAATAATTTCAGGACCTACTGTTTTAATACTGGCATTTTCTAA
>JAYSOC010000320.1:0-1620 GCA_043723285.1 Ferruginibacter sp.
CCAAGTTTGTACAATCATATTGGTTCTAAAGTGGAGTTGTTACAAGAAATTTGTTTTGCTGTAGCAGAGGATTACACAGCTAATATGAATAGGATAATAGATTCTACCGAAAACACTGCTCAAAAAATAGAGGCCATTATACGGTTTCATGTACGCAAACTTTCAACAGATTTTGATCGAGTTTTTGTAGCCGACCACGAATGGAAACAATTACCAAAGAAAAAACTAGAAGAATTTTTGATGTTTAGAAGGACTTATGAAAAACATATGATTGATATTATCTCGGAGGGAATTGAAAAAAAATTATTTAAAAACTTGTTGCCAAGTATAACGGTGCTTACCATTCTTTCTGCAGTACGTGGTTTAGAATTGACCCAAAAACACAAAAATGAATTTACAATAGATCAATTAGAAGATAATATGGTACAACATTTACTAAACGGAATAATAAAATAAAATGGCAGTACATTTTCACTCGTTAAAAATAAAAGAGGTTGTAAAAGAAACAGCAGATTGTGTGTCGGTAAGTTTTGTAGTACCATCAGAACTAAACGATTTGTTTCTATTTAAAGAAGGACAAAACATTACGATAAAAAAATTAATTAATGGGGAGGAAATTCGTCGTTCCTATTCTATATGCAATGCACCACACGAAAAAGAATTAAAAGTTGCCATAAAAAAAACAGAAGGAGGGTTGTTTTCTACTTATGCAAACGATGAATTAAAAGCTGGAGATAGTTTAGATGTATTGCCACCAACAGGAAGGTTTACATCAAAAAGCGAAGAAGGCAATTATCTTTCCATTGCGGCGGGTAGCGGCATCACACCAATTATTTCTATCATAAAACATGCGCTTAAAACACAACCCAATAGTAGTTTTACATTAATTTTTGGAAACAAAAGCCGCAGCTCCATTATATTTTTTGAAGAAATAGAAGGCTTGAAAAATAAATATATGCAACGTTTTAATTGTATAAATATTTTGAGTAGAGAAAGAACAGATGCGGTTATTAATTACGGTAGAATAAATACAGAAAAATTAGAAGCGTTAAAAAATGTATTAAACTTTAAAATATTTGATGGTGCATATATTTGTGGTCCCGAAGAAATGATTTTTGCCTCAAATGCATTTTTAGAAAAAGAAGGAATAGGGAAATCAAAAATTCATTTTGAATTGTTTACCTCTCCCAGAGGAAAACAGTTGGCTATTAGCAAAGAACAATTAACAAAAGAAATTGACAATAGCCCAAAAAGCAATATCACCATAAAACTTGATGGGCGCACATTTGATTTTACATTGGGTTATAAAGCCGATTGTATTTTAGATGCAGCACTAGCACAAGGTGCAGACTTGCCTTTTGCATGCAAGGGCGGAGTGTGTTGTACATGCAGGGCAAAATTGGTAGAAGGAAAGGTACACATGGATTTAAATTATGCTTTGGAAGAAGAAGAAATTGCGCAAGGTTTTATTCTCACTTGCCAGAGCCATCCACTTACAGAAAAAGTGGTGATAGATTTTGATGTAAAATAATAAATAATTAAAACAACGCTATCTGCTTAATGATGAAGAAAGAATACGGCGCCTTATCAAAAAAAGAATTAATTGCACTTCTACAAAAA
>JAYSOC010000321.1:0-1619 GCA_043723285.1 Ferruginibacter sp.
ATGTGCGACGCCAATGAAGTTCAATTATGGATTTTCAGCTTGTAAACAAAAAATATTTTTCAATTTATTGAAAAAAAACTTTTACTGTTTGATAAAAAATATGGTTATTGGAAAACTGAACTTGTAGCACTTGTTGTTGTTTTTCGGCAAAGCTTTGTAGGCCAAAAAGCCCTGCGGCATTGCCTTTGTTGATGGCTATTTCTAAATAACCTGCCGAGTTAAAAATGGCTACTTTTTCGCCTTCTTGCACATCGGCATAAGTTTCGCTTATTTTTTCTATGCTTTCATCTCTTTTAAAAACGATAGAAAATTTTCTGCCTTTTCGTTGTTCTTCAAATTCGTCTTTGCTAATATTTACGATTACGTTTTCAAAATTATCTATAAAAATAATTTGCCCTTCTATCCAATTATTGCCAAGCATAGGGCGCAATGGATTTTTTACTTTTATGGAAATATCGTTGTTGCCAATTTCTGTAAACGGCGTACCAGCAGCAATTTTGCTAAATGCTTTTGCAAATACATTGGCACAATACAATGCATTTATGGCTACATTTTTTTCTAAAGGAATGGCAGTAATTTTTTGCGGCACTTCTTCCAATATCATTGTTATAAGCCCATTGTCTGCACAGCCAATGTAATGCCCATTGTGCTCTATGAGTAAAAGATGCTCCGATTTTTCATCGAATAAATTGATCATTATTAAATGAAAAGTACCTTCGGGAAAATTTTTGATTGCATTACGCACCACATACGCCGCCTGCGGATAATTGAATGGCGATAGTAAATGAGTAACGTCTATAATATTAAAGCTTGCATCTACTTGCATTATTTGCCCTTTGATGGCAGCAGGCATAAAATCCTGTACACCTATATCGCTTGTGAGGGTGAGTAATGGCATGTGTGCTTTTGTAATTTGTTGCAATATAATTCACTCGGCTTAATTATGGTAGCGAATTTTTAATATGGTAAAAGTTTTAGGGATGCCTACTTTTATTTTAGGGATGCCTACTTTTTAAAAGTTGGCATCCTTAAAATAAATTATTTTACTAACTTACCATTTTTGTAAAAGAATTTACGAACGAGTTTATCTGCCCATGTAGGAAAATATTTATTCATAAAAACGGTGCGTTTTCCCGTAAACGTAAGTATGAGTGTGCGTTTTCTTTTTATGATTGCATTTAAAATATGTTGTGCGCATTCTTCACTGGTCATTAACGTACTTTCGTCGAGCGGGCTTTCGCCTTGTGCATTTCCTTTTTCATTAAGTGCAGCATTTCTAATATTGCTTTTTGTAAAACCTGGGCACACCCACATTACATTTACGCCTTCTTCCATCAACTCTGTTCTTACGGCTTCTAACCAGCCATTTACTGCAAATTTACTTGCGCTATAACCACTGCGGCCAGGCAAACCTCTATAACCAGCAATGGAAGAAACACCAACAATTGTTCCTTTGTTTTTTACAATACTTTCTAGCGCCAATTTTGTACAATATACTGTACCAAAATAATTAATATCCATTACTTTTTTAAACACATCTATTTCTGTATCTCTCAATTCGCCGTGCATAGAAACTCCAGCATTATTTATTAAAATATCTATGCTGCCAAAAGTTGTAA
>JAYSOC010000322.1:0-10364 GCA_043723285.1 Ferruginibacter sp.
AAAAATTACCTGCACTGTTGCGTAATTTATTTACAGCAAGTTCTACCGCATATCTGTCTTGCGCAAGCACAGCACCAGTAAGCGCATAAGGAGATGTACTATCAACCAATTTTAATGTTTCTTCATATTTATTTTCATCATAAATATAAATGGTAAGCACTGGGCCAAACAACTCTTCACACATGGTTATGTATTGTGGATTGCTAGCTTCTATAACAGTTGGTTCAATAAAATATCCTTCTGTTTTATCGCACTTACCTCCTACCCATATTTTTGCACCACTATCACGCTTTCTTACATTTTTTATGTAGCCTTCTAGTTTGTCAAAACTTTTTTCATCTATCACCGCATTTACAAAATTGGTAAAGTTTTCTACCGTACCCATCTTCATGGTATTTATCATGGCTACCAATTTCTTTTTTACTTCGGCAGCCATATTGCTTGGTATGTATGCACGGCTAGCAGCACTGCATTTTTGCCCTTGATATTCAAACGCTCCTCTTGCAAGTGCCGTTACCACTGCATCTACATTGGCACTCTTATGTGCTATTACAAAATCTTTACCTCCAGTTTCGCCTACAATGCGTGGGTAAGATTTATATATCGGAGTATTCTTGCCAATCGTTTCCCACATTTTATTAAACACTCCTGTGCTACCTGTAAAATGTAATCCTGCAAATTCGGGATGGTTAAAAACAATATCTCCAATGGTTGGTCCATCAATAAAAACTAGATTGATAACGCCATCAGGCAAGCCAGCTTCTTTTAAAATTTTCATGAACATTTGTGCACTGTACACCTGTGTGTTCGCACACTTCCAAACCACCACATTACCACACATAGCTGCACTCGTAGGCAAGTTGCCGCCAATAGCCGTAAAATTAAATGGCGTTAATGCAAACACAAACCCTTCAAGCGGGCGATACTCCAAACGGTTGTAAATACCCGGACTACTGATGGGTTGTTGTTTATAAATTTCGCTTAAGAAATGTACATTGAAACGTAAAAAATCTATCAACTCGCACGATGCATCAATTTCTGCTTGCATAGCATTTTTACTTTGCCCAAGCATGGTGGTTGCATTGATGTATGGACGATATTTTGTTGACAATAAATCGGCTGCTTTGAGAAAAATATTTGCACGGTTTTCCCAACTCATATTTGCCCATTTGTCTTTGGCCTTTAGTGCCGCATTTATGGCTTTTTTTACATGGCTGGCATCGCCTACATGAAACTGCCCCAGCAAATGCTTGTGCTCGTGCGGCGGACGAATATCCAATGTTTTTCCTGTACGAACTTCGTCTGCACCTATGTACATGGGCACATCTACTTTGGTTGCTTTTAATTCTTTTATAGCTGCTTTAAGCGCAAGCTTTTCTTTAGAACCTTTTGCGTAAGAAAGTACAGGTTCGTTTGTGGGGGTTGGGTAGTAGAATGAGCCGTATTGCATAAAAATTATTATTTTGAATTATTGTTTATTTTTTTAAAAATTTCTTTTTTAACTGTGTCCCAAGTTTTACCTTTTAAACAATTGGGCTTTTCAGACTCTTCTGCATCATCAAAAAATGTAATCATTCTTGCTACGCCAATTGCAAGCATTGGATTATATTTTTCTCTATAAAAACTTGCTATTTCCTCAATAGTAAAAACATCAAGCAATTCATTTATATCCCAAAAATCTTTTTTTGTAGCTCTTCTTGATATTGCGTTTACTTTTGCAGCCGCAATTTCTTTTAATTCCCACATTCTAATACCTTCCTCTTGTAAAATCCTTCCTATAAATTCACCATCATGCCTACAAATGTCAATTTTTACTCCATCAATAAAAGAAAAAACACCTAGTTTATTTTTTAATGTTGAAATTAATTGAAATCTTGTTTCGAAATGTGAACTTAATACATTAATGATATTTTCATTTTCAAAACTATCATGTGAAAACAAATCTAAATCAACAGAAATTCGATGTCCCAATTGAAGTGACAAAGCGGTACCCCCTACTAAATTAAATTGTTTCAAACCCTCAATAGACATCAGTTCCTTTAATAAAGCGAGGGTGTCGGGTTTGACTGTTTCAAGATATAACATCTAAAATTTTCTTTTGGTATTTCAAATATACCAGCGCAGAAATGTATCGTTTCATCAAACAAGTATTTTGCGGTAGTAAGTGCTTCTATAACTTTCTTGTCTCCATAATATCTTCTAACTTGTCTTATATCATCAATATCACCCCAATCAAACACACGCTCTATTATCGAACGATAATTTTTATCGTAATCTAAATTTTCGAAATTAGTATCCCAAAAAATTCGTTTTGCCAATAAGGGTTTTGTCAATTTCATTAATTAAAGTTACATAATCTACTTCACAATCTACTCCATAATAAAGGTCAAATTGAAAAACTAAACTTCAACAGAGCGTAACCCCCTACGAATTCATAGGGGCAGGCACCAAAGCTTAATCAAAGCTTTTCCGCCCATAACCAAATCATTTAAAACGAAGTTTTAATACAACATCCTAACCTTTCTCGTACCCTTCACGCCTCTCAATAAATCTATAGCATTTTTGCTAAGGCTTTTGTCAACATCGAGCACCACATAACCAATGGCTTCGTTTGTTTTTAGGTATTGCCCAAGTATATTTATTTTATTTTTACTAAGCAATGTATTTATTTCGCTGAGCACACCTGGCACATTGTTGTGTATATGTAGTATGCGATGCGCACCTTCTTGTGGTGGTAATGCTAGCGCAGGTATGCTGTGAGAGCCTGTGCTGATACCCTTTTCGAGGTAATTAAATAATTTTGTACTTACATCTAATCCAATATTATTTTGCGCTTCTTGCGTGCTACCACCAATATGCGGCGTAAGAATTACGTTTGGCAAATCTTGCAAAGGTGAATCAAATACATCCCCATTTTTTTCTGGCTCTACCGGAAAAACATCTACAGCAGCACCGCCAATATGCCCTTCCAATATGGCTTTGCGAAGTGCTACTAAGTCCATTACCGTACCTCTAGCATAGTTAATAATGATAGCGCCTTTTTTACAATGTGACAGTGTGGTTTTATTAATTATATTTTGTGTAGAAGTTATTTCTGGCACATGAAGCGTAACAATATCTGCTTTTTGCAATAATTCTTTTAAAGTCATACTGTCAGATGCATTGCCGAGTGGTAATTTTGTTTCGGCATCGTAAAAAATGACTTTCATACCCAAGCCCTCTGCCAACACACTTACTTGGCTACCAATATTGCCATACCCAATAATACCCAGGGTTTTGCCACGTAGCTCGTGGCTTCCTGTAGCATCTTTCATCCATTTACCTTCATGTGCAGCTTTATTTTTATCAACAATTTTTCTAATAAGCATGATGGATGCTCCAATTACCAATTCAGCCACACTTCTGGTATTGCTATAGGGTGCATTAAAAACGGCTACGCCGTTTGCAGTAGCAGCATCTAAATCTACTTGGTTTACGCCAATACAAAAACAACCTATTGCCTGTAACTTAGTGGCAGCCTCTAATACAGCCGAAGTTATTTGTGTTTTACTCCTAATACCAAGTATGTGTACGTTCTTTATTTCTTTTATTAAATCTGCTTCGCTAATGGCACCGCCAAGCCTTTTTACAGATGCATAACCACTTTTTGTAAACTGTTCTGCTGCAGCTTCGCTTATATTTTCTAAAAAAAGAATATTGATTTTTTCTTTGGGATAACTCGTTATTTTTTTATCTGCCATTGTTATTTGCTTATTTTGCACAAATATATCTTTAAGAAACGTTTTTATAAAGATGTTGTGCTTGTATTTCTAAAATTGTCCGTTAAAAAATGATAAAATTCAATTTAAAAAGCTTCGTATATGTATGCTTTGTGATGATGATGCTTGTGAGCTGTACATTAAATGAGCACAGCAAAACGGAAGCTAAGCCACCAAAACCACAAATTACTTACAAAATAAATGAACCAAAAGCTTTGGATAAAAATGAGTATGATAGAATATATCGTGCTTGTAAAATGTTTTATGATACTACTTTATTACCATCTGGCTTTAACGGTGGTATTATTGTAGCAAAAGGCGGCAATATTGTTTTTGAAAAATACAAAGGTTCTATAAATCTTGATGGCCTGGATTCGATTACTGCTACTACGCCGCTGCATATTGCATCTGTTTCAAAAACATTTACTGCCATGGCTATTCTTAAATTGCAAGAGCAAGGAAAACTTAACATAAATGATACGCTTACAAAATATTTTCCTGGTTTTAATTATGATGGCGTTACCATAAAAACATTGCTAAGCCATAGAAGTGGCTTACCAAATTATTTGCATTTTTTGCAACAAGTGGGTTGGCCTGAAGATTCGATGATGTACAACAAAGACATTGTGAATTTATTGATTACAAAAAAGGCAGTGTTGACAGACCTTGTGCCTGCTGATACAAAATTTTCTTACAACAATACCAATTATGCATTGCTGGCATTGATTATTGAAAAAGTAAGTGGCATGCCTTACCCACAATTTATGAAAGAAAATATTTTTGATGCCGTTGGTATGAAAAACACTTTTGTACGCTATAATACAGATACATTAAAGCTTTCGCAAAGTTTTGATTGGAAAGGAAGACGCATTTATGATACACAACTAGATGCCATTTATGGTGATAAAAATATATACAGCACCGCACAAGATTTATTAAAATGGGATAGAGTTTTAGCTGACTCCGTATTTTTATCTCCTCAAACATTAGCAGCCGCTTATACACCCAATAGCAATGAAAAACCTGGCGTAAAAAATTATGGGCTAGGCTGGCGTATGAATATTTATGATGATGGAAAGAAAATAATTTTTCACAATGGCTGGTGGCATGGTAATAATGCCACATTTATTAGGCTAGTAAAAGATGATGTAACGATTATAGCACTCAGCAATCGTTTTGCAAGATCTACCTATCATTCAAAAATATTGGTAAATATTTTTGGAGATTATTTTAAAGATGAAACAGAAGATGCAGAAAATATTGTTCCAGAAAATATTCCTGAAAAATTTTCTGTGGATCCCAAAAAGATGAAGAAAGGGAAGTTTGCTAAAACTGATAGTTTGATGTATGAAGATAAAATGGGGAAAGAAAGTAAAATCCTTTTTCCGGATATTACTATACCACCTAATAAAGTAAGAAATAAAATTAGAAGAAGAAAATAAAGTAGAAAGCGAGTTTCTACTTTATTTATAAAATTATTTAAAAAACTTATACTGCAAAACTAGTACCACACCCGCAAGTGCTTCTTGCATTTGGATTTGCAAAAGTAAAACCACGAGAGTTTAAACCGCCCTCCCACTCTACTTCCATACCAATTAGATAAATACTTTGTGAATTATCTACAATAAAATTCACGCCATCTTTTTCAAAAACTGTATCGTTATCTTTTAGCGTATCAAAATCCAACACATACGTCATGCCGCTGCAGCCGCCACCTTTTACACCTACACGTAGCATTTTCGTGCCATCAAAGTCGGGCTCATTCATCAAGCGCTTTACTTCTGCAACGGCTGAGTCTGTAAAATTTATTGGGTTTTTTATTAACGATTCCATGTTTTATATTTTATGCAAAATTATAGCTTATTTGAA
The DNA here is from genome assembly GCA_043723285.1 of Ferruginibacter sp. Taxonomy (GTDB): domain Bacteria; phylum Bacteroidota; class Bacteroidia; order Chitinophagales; family Chitinophagaceae; genus Ferruginibacter. The sequence continues at coordinate 5,628 of JAYSOC010000322.1, forward strand.
AATGATTTGCATGTGGGTTAATTAATTCCGTATCTAGAAATTTGAAAAAGCCATGAATGCACTAATTTTTAGTGTTAATTCAAATAAATTCGTGTATTCGTGGCAAAAAAATATTAAAAGCTCTCCTAATTTTTTGCCATCAATTTTTCCAACACAAAATAAACGATTGGGCAAAAAGTAGAATTCTTTAATGTAATATCTTGGCGTTTTATAATTACATCTTCATCCGTATATGGAAAGCGAATACAATCACTTGGCCTATCTTCATAAATACTGCAAAAATTATCTTCTCCCAAAAAAGGACATGGCTTACTCCTAGTTACATAATCATTGTCTTCATCTAAAATCAAATAGGTTTCTATAAAAACGCCTTCTTTCATTTGCATAAGTTTAGAAATGCGTTTTACATCGGTAGCTTTAAACCTTGGGCTATAATTTTTACAACAATTAGCACAAGTAAGGCAATTGATATTTTCATAGGCTTCTTCGTTTAAATCGGGTAAAGCACGCAGAGTCATTTTCTTATCTGCTCGGTGCAAAAATTTCTTATAGAGTTTTGTTCGCTCTAATGATTTTTTTTGCCAGTTGGTAAGAAGTTTGTTATTGTCCATTGCTGCAAAATTATGGGTTTATTTTAGTACATTACTACTTCGCCCTATGGTTGGTGGGGACACCAACCATTAAAAAAAGTACACAAAAAAAACCGCAGCCATCAAAAAATGATAAATGCGGTTTTAAAAAATTATTAATTATTAATTATTAATTAAGCCTGTGGTGCTTCCGGCTTCGGCATCAATGCTTTTCTACTCAATTTAAATTTACCTGTCTTTTGGTCAATGTCAAGCAATTTCACTTTCACCTTCTCTCCTTCTTTAAATATGCCATCCATTGTTTCTAGGCGTTTCCAGCTTATTTCACTTATGTGTAACAAGCCTTCTTTTTTAGGTAAGAACTCTACAAATGCACCAAATTCTTTAATGCTCTTTATCGTTCCTTCATACGTTTCGCCTACAACTGCAGTGGCTACCAAGCCTTGTATCCAAGCATAAGCCTTATCCAATGCCGATTTATCTTTACAGAAAATGCTTACTGAACCTGCGTTGTCAACTTCTTCAATATTTACGGTAGCACCTGTTTCTCTTTGTATTTCTTGTATTACTTTTCCTCCTGGCCCTATCACCGCACCAATGTATTCTTTATCGATAGTAAACTTAACCATACGTGGTGCATGTGGTTTCACGTCTGGTCTTGCAGCCTCCATAGTGGCGTGCATAGCATCTAGTATGTGTAAGCGACCTTTGCGTGCTTGTGCAAGTGCACTACGCATAATGTCCATACTCAAACCATCTACTTTTATATCCATTTGTACACCACAAATACCATCACGGGTACCCGTTACTTTAAAATCCATATCACCTAAATGATCTTCATCACCTAAGATATCGGTAAGCACGGCGTAATTATCTCCTTTTTTAATTAAGCCCATAGCCACACCACTCAAATGCTTTTTGATAGGCACACCTGCATCCATCAATGCTAATGAACCTGCACAAACCGTAGCCATAGATGATGAACCATTGCTTTCTAAAATATCGCTCACTACACGAACAGTGTAAGGATATTCAGCACCTGGCATCATTTTCTTTAATGAACGCATGGCCAAGTTACCATGTCCAACTTCTCTACGGCCTACTCCACGCATTATTTTTACCTCGCCTGTAGAAAACGGTGGGAAATTGTAATGCAATAAGAATTTTGTGTATTCAGAATGGTGAGCGCTTTCTACAAGCAATTCATCTAAAGGTGTACCTAAAGTAACTGTTGTAAGCGATTGTGTTTCACCTCTTGTAAACAATGCAGAACCGTGTGGTGTTGGTAAAATATCTACTTCCATTTCTAGTTGACGTATATCTTCTGTACCTCTGCCATCCAATCTTTTACGATCATTTAATATCATATCTCTTACAACATTGTATTGTAATTCTCCAAAGTAATGACCGATCAATTTTTTATCTTCTTCAGGCAATTCTTCACCTAAAAATTCTTTTACTTCTGTTTTTAATGCAGAATAAGCATCACTTCTTTCGTGCTTTGCAGATGCTGATGATGAAATAGCATACATCTTATCTTTTGCAAATGCTACGATTTTTGCATCTAATTCTTCGTTACGATATGGCTTAGTGTAATCTCTTTTTGAAGTAACACCAACCAAAGCACGCAATTCTTCTTGCGCTTTTACATGCCCTTGAATAGCTTTGTGTGCTGCTTCAATAGCAATAATCAAATCTTCTTCGCTACATTCTTTTGCCTCACCTTCCACCATCATAATGTTGTTGTTGGTAGCTGCTATTATAAATTCATAATCAGCAGTAGCCAATTCGGTACGAGTTGGGTTGATGATGATTTGTCCGTTAACCTTTGCTACACGCACTTCCGATAACATTTCTTGAATAGGAATATCTGAAACAGCCAATGCTGCAGATGCTGCCAAGCAAGCCAATGAATCAGGCATTACTTCATCATCAGAAGAAATGAGTGAAATCAATACCTGTACATCACATACATAATCTTCTGGGAAAAGTGGACGAAGTGCTCTATCAATAAGCCTTGAAGTAAGAATTTCGTAATCGTTTAAACGAGCTTCTCTTTTGAAAAAAGAACCTGGAATACGACCGTTAGAAGAAAATTTTTCTTGATAATCAACCGAAAGAGGAAAAAATGATTGACCTTCTTTAGGTTCTTTATTGGCAACTACTGTTGCTAAAAGCATACAATTACCTTGGCGTACTACCACGGCTCCATCTGCTTGGCGGGCCATTTTGCCCGTTTCTATTGTTACCATTCTACCGCCACCGATATCTAACGTAACTTTTTTTGATTGTAAAAATGACATTTTAAAAATATTTAGGTTGAAAATATGCTTTTTCAACTGTTGTGAATGAGAGTATGTATAAAGAATAAATCCCAACGGTATAATACTGTTGGGAAAAATTCTTATTGATTACATATAATAAATTATTTACGAAGGCCTAATTTCTCAATTAAAGCTCTGTAACCGGTAAGGTCGTGCTTGCTAAGGTATGTGAGCAATCTTTTACGCTGACCAACCATTATCATCAAACCACGCTGAGAAGAAAAATCTTTTCTGTTGGTTTTAAGATGCATCGAAATGTGGTTGATGCGTTCCGTAATCATTGCAATTTGCCCTTCAATAGAGCCTGTGTTTTTAGCGTTTCCGCCATAAGTTGAGAAAATTTCAGATTTTCTTTCTAGTGTTAAATGCGACATTAATTTTTTGTTTAAAACGGTTTTGTTTTATCTTTTTTCTAATTGAGTGCAAAAGTAGTATAAAAAATGGAATTTATAAGGTTAATTGCGCTTTTTTTTTGAATATTGCAGGTATATGAGTGTATCGTTTGCCATAATTGGATGTGGAAGAATTGCCAAAAGGCATGCAGAGCAGATTTTAAAAGTAGGGAAATTGGTGGCTGTGTGTGATATAGTAGAAGATAGAGCCAACGAAATGGCAGCAAATTTTGGAACAAAAGCTTATTACAATATAGATGATTTATTGGCTAGTGAAAAGGAAATAAGCATAGTGAGTATTTGTACGCCTAATGGAGTACATGCAAAACAAACTATACAATGTTTGCAATCTAATACAAACGTATTGTGTGAAAAACCACTTTGCATAAATGTAGAAGATGGAAAACGAATGATAGCTGTAGCTGAAAAAGTTGGTCGTAAATTATTTGTGGTAAAAAGTGCTAGATACAACCCATTGGTAATTGCTTTAAAAAGGATGATTGAAGAAAATACTTTGGGTAAAATATTAAGTTTTAATTTGAATTGTAATTGGAACAGACCTAGTGAATATTTTAAAGAGGATTGGAGGGGTACGCATGCGCTAGATGGTGGAACTCTATACACTCAATTTAGTCATTATATAGATATTTTACTTTGGCTTTTTGGAGAGCATAAAAACATGAGCGGGTATAGAAAAAATTTATTCCATCAAACTATCATTGAATTTGAAGATACAGGAGCAATAGCATTGGAAATGAAAAACGGAGCTATTGGGACTATACAGTATTCTATAAATGCTTTTGAAAAAAACCAAGAAATTAGTTTAAATATAGTTGCTGAAAAAGCTACCATAAAAATTGGTGGAAGCTATATGAATGAAATATTATACCAATGCCCTAAACTAATTAGTGATAATATTATAGCGGAAATAAATAGCCCAAATGATTATACATTTTATAAGGGATCGGTTAGTAACCATGATAAAATTTATGAAGATCTAATAAATGCTTTAGAAGGAAAACACAGTAACATAACTGAAGGGCAAGATGCGCTAAAAACTGTTAAATTTATAGAAACTTTTTACAAAAAAACTGATTTATAAAAATTGCAAATGTTTATTAATATAGTGTCGGTATTTGGTACAAGGCCGCAGTATATAAAACATGCTGTGTTACTCAATGCTTTTAAAAATAAAATAACAAGTATTGATACTTCTCAGCATTACGACAATACACTAAGTGGCGATATTATTAAAGATTTAAAATTGCCAACACCTCAGGTATTAAGTGTAGTTTTCAAAAATGGCAATGATAGAATTACTGCAATAAAAAAAAAGCTAATAATAGAATTTAAAAAAATAAATACTAAAGTGGTTATAGTGTATGGCGATACCGATAGCACTATGGCTGCAGCATTAGCAGCAAAAAAATG
>JAYSOC010000323.1:0-1614 GCA_043723285.1 Ferruginibacter sp.
TTAAATTTGAGTATAAATATTTGTTATGCGTTACATAATTATAGCCTTACTTGGCTCAGTTATATTTTTTTCTTGTAAAAAATCTGATGGTAATAGTGCTCCTAAGATAAAGTTTAAATCTATTACCGAAGAAATTCCGAATGCATTTGGGGGATTGCCAATACTAACTATTCAAGTATCTGATGATGATGGCGATTTAGGTTTTAGTGAAGGAAAAGATACGTCATACATTTTCATAAAAAATTTAACAGTAGCTCCATTTAGAATGGATTCTTTTAAATTTCCAGCTTCGTTAGCACAACTTCCAAAATCCACTTTTAAAGCGTATCAAGATGTAGATATTGATTTAAATGGCAATAAAGTTCTGGGGCCTGGTAGAGCTTTGGCTTATGCTTCATCAGTGCTAACTAACACACCTAGGCGAGATACTGCTTACTACGAAGTATATGTAAAAGATTTTGGAAAAAATAAAAGTAATGTTCTGCAAACGGACAAACCACTTGTATTTATTACTCCCTGATGCGAGCACTTCATTTTATTTTATCGCATTCTATTTTTATTGCTTGCTGTGCGGTGGGTTTATGTTTTCAAACAAATATATTGCTACATATACCGCACAATAAAAACCTCTATGGCTTAATTTTTTTTTCTACACTTTGCAGTTATAATTTTTATTGGCTATTAAGTAAGTTTTATTTTTCCAATAGGAAATTTAAAGTGTTATTTATTAAAAAACAATTTACCTTTTTTTTAATATTTATTGTTGCTGCTATTGCTACCTGTTATTTTGTAATACAACTTCCATGGCTGCTTCCTTTTATTTCGCTTGGGCTCATTTTTACATTGCTATATTCATTACCGCTTTGGCCGTTTTCATTTACAAAAAAATTTCAACATGTAGGCTTCTTTAAAACAATATTACTTGCAGTCACTTGGGCGTATGTAACCACTTTTTTGCCAGTATTGGATGTATATGATACTAATTTTATGCTTAGATTTTATGTGTTACTATTATTTGCTACCCGCTTTTTCTTTATGCTTTTGTTGTGCATTATTTTTGATACACGAGATATTTCTATTGATAAAATAAACGGCTTGCACAGTTTGGCTACAGATGTAAGTAAGAAAAAATTGCGAGTTATTATAGCGGTAGTTTATTTCCTTCATATGCTTTCAGCTTTACTATTTTGTTTTTATTATGCTCATGCTACACAAGCCATTGCCTTTATTTTTGTAGGAATTATTTTTTGGGTACTGTATGCACAATCTCTAAAAAATAAAAGCTATGTGTTTTATTATTTTTTGATTGATGGTTTAATGTTGTTGAGCGCTGGTGTGAGTTATTTGGCAGTTTTATATGCGACAATAATTTATTGAGTATTGCATCAACTATAATCGTTACAATTAATATATTTACGGCCAGGTTATTGTAAAAGATAACAGTTGTATTAATATCTTTACAACTTATGCTCCTCAAACAAAAAATTCAATCTCATTACTTCCAATTCGCTACCACCAAAATTATACTATTCCAACAAACCCTTGCTGACCTAAAAGAAAGTGGTGCAAACGAAACCAAAAGCACAGCAGGCGATAAACATGAAACTGCATTGG
>JAYSOC010000324.1:0-10349 GCA_043723285.1 Ferruginibacter sp.
CATAGTATTAAAAATAAATTTCGCACATACAGGTATGTGTATTATCTTTAATTCGTAATAATCAAATTTTAAACCAAAAACACTTTTTATGAAAAGAAATTATTTCGTAGGTCAGTTGATACTATTGGTATTAATTGGAATGTTGGCAGGTTGCAAAAAAGACAGCATTGCTGCAAATGAAGAAACGCTAGTTTCGGAAAAAGGGATAGCAAATTTGAAAAGTTGGTACAATGGAAAAGGAAACGTTGATGCCATGGTAACTGCTAATCAAAATACCCCAAACATTGGCACATTGGATTGGGATGCTACCATTTATAATAGAAGTTCAAATGCTTACATTACACCTATCATTAATTTGGCTCAAAAAAAAGGGTTTACTTATCTTGTAGCGTATGCAGATAATAATGGAAGCATACAATCAGGGAAATATGTTTTTATTTTTGTGAATAGTGCGGAAACAAAGTTATTATTGTCATCAAAAATAAATGCGGGTTTTATTGAAGGATCTTTGGTGCCAAATGATTTTAGCGGAGTTATCATAGATCAAGATTTACAAAATAAATACATTTCCTCAAAGCATTTTGAGAATGGAAAAGTTAATGCCACAAAGAAAGATGATGTGGTTTATAAATCTAAAACAAAAGTTTACGAACAATTTAAAAACAACATAGAACCAGATCCTAATGTTGCACCTGACCCAAGTTGTATTGATTGGTATTGGCAAACTTGGATAGACGGTGTATTGGTTAGTGAAGTTTATCAATTTACCACTTGTAATGCAGGTGGCGGTGCAGGTGGAGGGACGAGTAATGGGAGTGATGGTGTTAATTGCAGTGCTTATGCTGCTAGTTTAAGTAATATTACGGTCACACATCGCCCCGGTTATTTTACAATCGGAAATTCTGTTACCCTGCCAGATGGAAAAATAAGAGTGCCAGTCTCTGCACGAGGAACATACAATACTTATAATTTTCCTGGTGGTTACGATCCGTCATTTAATTCGCATTTTAATGCTATTCTCTATAAAAATAATGCAAATGATCCAGATTGGAAATGGGAAAGTTTTGTTTTTGCCGACTTTTCTAGAGATGGGGGACTCATGCCTCCAAATGTAATTGCAGATTGTTCGGGCAATGCATCAACAGTAATATCAACAGATAAAAAAATAGCTACTTCGGCTGGAAGTTTTGGTGTTATATTTAAATTACAATGCGGGCCTTTAACTTTCGAAATAGCAAATAAGAATGGATCTATTAATGATAATTGGAATTCTTTTTATGGGACTGCATATAATAATTAAAAAGCTTACACTGCAACGAAACTGAATTTATATCTTAAGATATTTGTAAAATAAGATTATGAAAAAAAACATTTTACTCCAAATAGGAATTATATGTTGTATGATTCTCAGCTCCTGTAGCTCATACTTAAGTAAAGCTAATATTACAGCTATCAAAGTAGTCAAGCTTTTGCCTTTGTATGGTAACGAATGGAAAGTTATCGGATACGATACAAATTATAATTATATATATTATTACAAAGATTTTATTATTTATAACAGCTTTTATCTTTTCGACTCAACAAATAAGCTTCGAATTTTTGAAGGTGAAAAAAGATATTATTATTATGTGCATCATATTAACGATAGTTTTGGGTATATGTATGATACATATCAAAAGCAATCGGGTGTAAAATCATCATACGATTCAGCCAAGCATAATTTTTTAACTTTCGATGAAGATTTGGGAAGATATATTTCAGCCAAAAACTCACAAGCTAAATTAATTGCTACAAATTTCAATAAAGATGCTAAAATTATAGAACATGTTTATAAATATGAAGGTGGTGGCGATGTTCATAAGAACGATAGTTTGAGTAGCGGACTAATATATTTAACCTATTTTAAAAAATTACTCAATTTTAAGTACAGTTTATCAAAAAGTTTAGATACAATACCAAATTTAAAACTTTGTAAGATTTTTGTTCTTAACAATCCAATATATTATAAAGATTTAGATAAAACTTTTGATACACCAAATCAACTGATTCAAATTGATGCAATGGACATTGATTCTGATAAAGAAAAAGAATTACTAAAGTATTTCTTAAAGCATGAAAAAATTAGAAATCAGAAATTAAAGGATTAGAATATAGTGCTGTTATTTAAATATTAAATAACAGCACTTTTTATAAATTTAAAACATACTCATCTGCGCAGAATTTTCTAAAACCAATTTTCTTTTTATTTTAATCGAAATAGTTTTAGCAGTACCAATACTCATCACCGCCATCTCCTCATACCTACTTGCCACCATCACGTTCGTTTCCCCAGCTACTTCTTCAAAAATTTGCTGTACTAATGCTGGGTTATTATTATCTTTAGATAAATGCGCCAATAACAAATGGCTCATAAAATTTGGTTTATGTTTTGTAAAAATTTCCAAAGCCTCGTCATTACTCAAATGCCCTACACCACCACTTATTCTTTGTTTTAAAAATGATGGGTAACTTCCATTTGCCAACATATCAGTATCATAATTGGCTTCTAAAAAAGCAGCATGGCATTGTTTAAAATAGGTAATTACATTTTCGCATGCTTTACCAATATCGGTAAATACACCAACTGTTATTTCATTGCAAGTAATAATAAAACTATGTGGGTCTGCCGCATCATGAAATTTAGGAAACGCTGTAATGCTTAGTGCACCTATGTTTACAGGCTCGTGTGCAGTAAACGAAATGGCATGCTCGGGTTTTAAATGATAACAACCCTTTTGCGTAGCAGGCGTTACATACACAGGCATACTGTACTTATCTGCAAGCCCCGCAAGCCCACGCACATGGTCTATATGCTCATGACTTATAAAAATGGCTTTTACATGCTGCATGTTTAAGCCAAGTCTTTTCATTCGCCTTTCTGTTTCTCTGCAACTCAAGCCTGCATCTATCAATACAGCCTCACTACTGTTGCCTATGTAATAACAATTGCCATTGCTGCCACTGTTGAGAGATGTAAACTGTAACGACATAATATATTCTAAAAAATTATTTACTTGGTAGCGGTTGCCCTACTGCAACTTTACAATCATGGCCTGGTTTGCCATGTTCAGGGTTTAGTTTAGCACCACTGCTATTAGATATTAAAGCAGGGGCGCCATTTGCCGCTTCAGTATTTTGAGGAGCCTGTGTTGGCTGTAGCGCAGGCATGGTGCCAGGGTTTACAATAGTTTGTGCTGGTGCTACTGCAGTATTTTCATTTGCTACTTTTGGTGTAGTGTTTTTTTGCGGAGCTGAATTTAATGGTGCGCCTGCTGGTATATCACATCTATGGCCAGGCTGCCCATGTGCAGGATTTAATTTGCCACCGCCTGTATTAGTAGCAACAGTAGGTTTAATTGTATTTACCTGCTGTGGTACAATTTTCATTTGCGGAGCAGCACTATTTATAGTTTGCACACTTTGCGGAGCAGCGGCAGTAGTATTTGTAGGTGAGGGCGTAGTGCCACACACATGCCCAGGTTGTCCGTGTGGCGGATTTGCAGTCGCATTTGTATTATTGGCTACTACATTCTGCGGCATAGTAGCAGCAGGTTGTTGCAAACTTGCATTTCCTGTTGCAGGCACTTGCGTTTGTAAATTATTTACATTCGCATTTTGAGCTACTGTTTTATTTATTGTTTGTGTATCAGAAATGGATGTCGCTTTTTTTTCAGATACTAAAGACAAATCTACCCCAGATTCACTATTGCTATTACAAGCAAGAAAAAGCATTGAAATAAATGCAGCTATTAAAATATTTTTCATAATCAGTTTAATTTAAAATGATAGTCTGTTAAAGTATTGTACAAACTTACTATTTGTAAGCCACTTTTTGGTATAAGATACCCAAACGTTTAATATTTGATTATTGCTGTGTATTTTAGTTGTACCTGCGAGGAATAAAAATATTTTCTAAAGTGTTGATACAAAGGGAAGCTTAAAAATTATATGTTGCCAAATGCGGGTGTAAAAAGGCAGATTTGGCAGATTATAATTATTTTGTTTTCTTAAAAAGAGATACTGAAACTATTAGAAGCCTTTACTGTAAAGTGTTTCAATAGATGGAAGTAAAATATATAGAAAGTAAAAAAATAGTGTTTTACATTTTTTGTTAAAAAATAAAATTTACTGGATATTAAAATAGCTATTTAAAACTAAAGTTGAAAGCGTAAAAATGTAATTTTTTTTTAACGTAAACTTTCTCAAGAAATTTTCAAAAGACCATCTTATAAAAGTATCTCATTATATTTTGATTAATTTTTTTTGCACATCAATCGACAAATCATTATCTTCAAGTAAAAACAAAACTAGCATGCTCGTAAAAACCTTTGGTAGTGCCGTGTATGGTGTAGAAGCAATAACAATAACGGTAGAAGTAAATGTAACCAACCAAGGGCAGCATTATTTTATAGTAGGCTTGCCAGATAATGCAGTGAAAGAAAGTTTGCAGCGTGTGGAGAGTGCCATAAAAAGCAATCACTATTACATGCCACGTACAAAATTGGTGGTAAATCTTGCACCAGCTGATATAAAAAAAACTGGCTCTGCATTTGATTTACCCATTGCCATTGGTACGCTTGGCGCTACTGAGCAAATCGTAAACCCTGAGCGATTAGAAAAGTTTGTGATAATGGGTGAGCTAAGTTTAGATGGTGAAGTACGACCAATAAAAGGCGCATTGCCCATTGCTATACAAGCTCGCAAAGAAGGTTTTGAAGGTTTAATACTACCGGCAGCCAATGCTCGTGAAGCCGCCATGGTAAACAATTTAAAAGTATTTGGTGTAACACATATAAACGATGTAATTGATTTTTTTAAAAATGAAAAATCGCTTGTACAAACTATTGTAGATACCCGTGCAGAATTTGCAGATGCGCAAAGCGATTTTGAAATAGATTTTTGTGATGTAAAAGGGCAAGAAAATATAAAGCGTGCATTGGAGATAGCAGCAGCTGGGGGTCACAATGCAATACTAATAGGCCCACCCGGAGCAGGCAAAACAATGTTGGCAAAAAGATTGCCTACTATTTTACCACCACTCACTTTACACGAAGCATTGGAAACAACGAAAATACATAGCGTTGCTGGAAAACTTCCAGAGAATGCAACCATAGTAAGTAAGCGCCCCTTTCGTTCGCCGCATCACACTATTTCGGATGTAGCATTAGTAGGAGGTGGTGGCAACCCACAACCCGGAGAAATTTCTTTGGCACACAATGGTGTATTGTTTTTAGATGAATTGCCAGAGTTTAAAAGAACCGTATTGGAAGTTATGCGCCAACCCATGGAAGAAAGAAAAGTTACCATAAGCCGTGCAAAAGTAGCATTAGATTTCCCGGCAAGTTTTATGCTCATTGCCTCTATGAACCCCTGTCCATGCGGTTATTTCAATCATCCCGAAAGAGAATGCAGCTGCGGCCCTGGTGTAGTACAAAAATATTTAGGAAAAATTTCAGGACCGTTATTAGATAGAATTGATTTGCATGTAGAAGTTACACCAGTAGCATTTAGCGAAATGCAATCTTCCAAAGATTATGAAAAAAGTGATAGTATTCGTGCACGTGTAATACATGCAAGAGAAATACAAGCCGAGCGATATAAAGAAAATATTGGAGTGTATGCCAATGCACAAATTAGTAGTAAAACATTAAAAGAAGTTTGTGTAATTTCTACTGCCGGTGCCAATTTATTAAAAATTGCTATGGAAAAATTAAACCTTAGCGCACGAGCATACGATCGTATTTTAAAAGTAAGCCGCACCATTGCCGACCTTTCCGATAGTACCGATATAAAACCCGAGCATCTTGCCGAAGCCATACAATACAGGAGTTTGGATAGGGAAGGGTGGGGCGCATAAGAACTCCAAAACAATTGTAGCGTTCAATACTTGAGCATTGAAAATTGTATATTGAGTATTTAACATTTTTTTCTCACTAAAAAAGCAAATGTTCAATATTCAATTTTCAACACTCAATTTTCAAATAAAAACCTGCGAGTCTTAAAACTTTTTTCAAAAGTTTATTTTTTGTTTACGAGCTAACACCCCTGATTGAACTTCGGTGGCGTCGCACATTTCATCTTCAGCTATAAATTTAGCTTTTATTATGCAATAGATTGCGCAATAGAAGCCTCCCTAAATCCCTCCGAAGGAGGGACTTTGAAGCCTCCAACAATATAAAGAATTTTAAAATGTTGGAGTGTGGCTCCTCTCCTTTGGAGAGGCGGGGGTGAGGTTTTTAACCCAAACTTTGAATTGTATTCCCGCTTTGCATTTCGTAATTTTGCACTTTCAAAAAACATACACTGAACGGATATGAAAATACTATTGCATTACTTAAAGCCTTACAAAGGCTTAATGGCACTCACACTTTTTTTAGCAGCTGTTAATATTGGGTTTTCATTGATAGATCCTATTATACTTGGTAAATTGGTAAACCTTGCTGGGCAGCATCAAAAAGTTGGCGGAGCAATGTCAAGCAACCAATTCTTTTTTTCCTTTGATGCACCATTTTATGGTGTAGCAGCCTTATTAATTGCTTCCATTACCGTTGCAATGGTAAGTAGAATAGCAAAAGCCTTTCAAGATTATTTTCTTACTACTATTACTCAAAAATTTGGTGCAAGTGTTTTTACAGATGGGTTGCAACATGCTATGAAATTGCCTTACCAAGATTTTGAAGACCAGCGTAGCGGAGAAACATTAAGCATATTAACCAAAGTAAGAACCGATACTGAGAAATTTATTTCTGCTTTTATCAATATTCTTTTCCCTGTAATTATAGGAATATTATTTGTAGCAATTTATGCTATCCGTATTGACAAACTTTTACCTGTTATTTATTTTGGAGGTATTATCATGCTAATTGTTATGAGCAATTTGCTTAGTAAAAAAGTAAAATCTATTCAGAAAAAAATAGTAACCGAAACAACTTCACTTGCAGGTGCTACTACAGAATCATTAAGAAACATTGAACTCGTAAAAAGCCTTGGACTTACAGGGCAAGAGGTTGTTCGTCTAAATAAAAATACTTTTAAAATTCTTGGATTAGAATTAAGCAAAGTAAAACGTACTCGTACCATTAGTTTTATACAAGGCACATTTGTGAATACATTAAGGCAAGTAATTTTATTTTTATTAATGTACTTAATTTTTAAAAATAGTATGAATGCGGGTCAGTTGGTAACCATGCAAGTTTTTTCGTTTTTTGTTTTTGGTCCATTGCAAGAAATTGGGAATATCATTATTACTTACAGAGAAGCAGAAGCATCATTAAATAATTTTGATACTTTAATGAAAAAATCTCCTGAGCCTACAGCTGCTAATCCAAAACACATCGGCAATATCGAATCGCTTGTTTTTGATCATGTAGGATTTAAACATCAAACTGCTTCTGTAAAAGCTATTGATGATATTAGTTTTAGCGCAAGTGTTGGCGAAACGGTTGCATTTGTTGGCCCAAGCGGCAGTGGAAAATCTACGCTTATGAAATTATTGGTTGGATTATACCGTGCACAAGATGGGAAAATTTTATACAATGGTATAGAAGAAAAAGAAATTAGTTTAGAAGATTTGCGCAGCCAAGTAGGTTTTGTAACACAAGACACCAATTTATTTAGCGGCAGTATAAAAGAAAATTTATTGTTTGTAAACCCTACTGCTACCGATGCTGAGCTACACGAAGTATTGGTAAAAGCTAGTGCAACTAATTTATTGGCTAAGGCCGAGAAAGGCTTAGATACTTTACTTGGCGAAGGCGGCTTAAAACTCAGCGGTGGCGAAAAGCAAAGAATTTCCATTGCTCGTGCGCTTATACGCAATCCAAAACTACTCATATTTGATGAAGCCACTTCTGCATTAGACTCACTTACCGAAGAAGAAATTACAGATACCATAAGAGATATTTCTGCACTCAAAGAACAAATAACTATTTTAATTGCACATAGGCTAAGCACCATTATGCATGCCGATAAAATTTATGTTTTAGAAAAAGGCGAAGTGGTAGAAACTGGTACACACCAATCTTTGTTAGAAGAAAAAGGATTGTACTATGCCATGTGGCGCCAACAAATTGGTGAAAGAAAAAAACAATTGGCAACAGTATAAAAAAATTACATGAACATAGAAATATTAGGACTAGCCGCAGGCACTATCTCTTCCATTACTTTTTTACCACAAGTAATAAAAATTTGGCAAACAAAATCTGCTAAAGATTTATCTATACCAATGCTTTTATTATTGGTATTGGGCGTAAGCATGTGGCTTGCTTATGGCATCATCATAAAAAACGTACCAGTTATTTATACCAATAGCATGGTGCTTCTTATGTCTTTCATTATGTTGTTTTTTAAATTTAAATACAACAAATAATATTCTTACACATGAGCGAAAGCACAAGACCAACACCCAATGCATTGTGGAGCATTTTTACCAACAAATGCCCAAGGTGTAGGCGTGGAGAAATGTTTAACAATAAAAGTGCATATAGAAATTTATCGCTCAAACATATTTTTGCCATGCCGGATGTGTGTGCCGAGTGCGGACAAAAATATGATATGGAACCTGGCTTTTGGTTTGGTACAAGCTATGTGAGTTATGCGCTTACCGTTGCCATGTCTGTGGCTACATTTGTAGCTTGGTATGTGCTTATTGGGGTAAGTGTAAACGATAGTAGAATTTTTTGGTGGCTTGGAACAAACGCTGTAATACTTGTGGTTGCTCAACCTTGGCTCATGCGCTTAAGCAGAGTTTTATACATTCGCTTTTTTGTGAGTTATGATAAAGATTATGAGAACACAAAACCTACGAAATTTGAATAATTAATTGTTTCACTAAGGCACAAACTTTCACAAATTCATCAAGCATTATTTTTTCTTTATTTTAAATACGAAAGGTACATTTATTTTAAGGCTAAAATTTCTTCCCATATTAAAAACACCATTTCGACTGGTAGCAATATTTTCTGCGGCGTATTTTAATCTGCTTAAATGATTTTGATAGGCAACATCAGCTAGATTATTTGCTGTAAAATTTATTATAAACAATGTTTTACCATTTTTCCCTACTACATCTGATCCTATCCCAACATTAAATAATGTATATGCTGGGGTGGTAGTTTCGGTATCAAAAGCAGTAAAGGCTCTTGTTTGTCTAAACGTATTATCCATTTCTACTTTTGCATACATATTTAAAAAATTTTTACCAACCTTTTTAAAATCGCCCCTTAATTCCGTTAATAATTTTGGTGCGGGAATA
The DNA here is from genome assembly GCA_043723285.1 of Ferruginibacter sp. GTDB lineage: Bacteria > Bacteroidota > Bacteroidia > Chitinophagales > Chitinophagaceae > Ferruginibacter. The sequence continues at coordinate 9,293 of JAYSOC010000324.1, forward strand.
AATGGCAAATTTTTTGTCCCTTCAATTCGTTCTTTTAATGCACCTGCTACAAAAGAAAAAGTGTTTTGAAAATGCACCCAATCTATTGGATGCGGATGAATATCTAGCGTAGCCTCTACACCTGCAAGGCTCGCTTTGCGTTGGTCAAATTTAAATGCCGTAAGAAAATTTCCACCTACAACTACCGTAGAATCTCCACCAGCAAACGCTGCTAATTTTCTATAAAAAATAAAATTATTAAAATTGTTTACATAACCAGCGAGGTTAAATGAAACATGTTGGTTGTTTAATTCAATAGATGCATCTAACTGTGTACTTACTTCACTTTTTAAATTATCGCTTCCATATTCGTACCGTATTGTTCCCTCATGTGCGCCATTGCTTGCAAGCTCGGGTATACTTGGTGCACGAAAAGCACGAGCAATATTTAGTTTTAGATTTACATGTTTATTTACTTCATAAGCTAGACCTGCACTACCTGAAAAATTACTGAACTGTTTATTAAAACCATCTCCTTTTACAACGCCATTTTCATCAATCAAATTTTTTACTTTTATATTTCTATTGTCAAACCTTGCACCCCCACTAATGGTTAGTTGATTGATATCTTTTTCTGTAAAAATAAAAATACCTGCATCATGTAAAATATAATTTGGTATTAATTGTTCAAGCCCACGGTTGGTATTTTTTTGGTTCATACCACTTGCGCCAATAGATGGTTTCCAACCGTTTTTTTCTTTTAAATGAAACTGCGTAGCAATGGTTCTTGTTTCCAAGTCAAAAAATAATCCCTGTTGTATCGGGTTTGTTGGATCGCCAAATTCTCCCCTACGATTTTGTTGGTAAGCCATATTTAGCGTTAGATTATTATTGCCTATTTTAAAATTATTATCGATTGCTATTTTAAAATGACGAATATTTTGATAAGGTATACGTGGTATGGTACTTTTAAAATCATCTTCGGTGGTTGTCGCCTCATTTCCATTCGGCAACGTTTTTATAAAATTACCAAGCGAATCTCTTTCACCTTCTATTAACCCTGCTTTCAAATGAAAAC
>JAYSOC010000325.1:0-4061 GCA_043723285.1 Ferruginibacter sp.
AATTTGATTACAAACATAGTTAATACTCCGCTCAAATATAAGTAACCTTAAAACATGTTAATAATTTCACAATCACATGTTATACGAATTTTACTAAATATAAAACTTTGCATTTAAAATATTTCCGTTTAAACGGTAAGTTAATAAAAAAAGTATATTTTTCTAAATTATTTTATGCTTCTTTTTCATTCTCTTTCAAATTGGGGAAAATACTACAAATTACCAAAACCAAAGAAAGGATAACAATTAAATAAATACCCGAAAATTTTACTACTTCGCCATCAAATAATGAGCCAGTAAAAAGTACATAAGTACGAATGCAGTAGGCAAACAACAAAGCACAAACGAACATGTTTATTCTTTTTGGTACCGAAAAAGGCAATAAAGTACACAAAAAACTGAACGATGTAAAAATAGTAATGATGCGCCCAGCTTTACCATAATTTACACCAGTGGCAAATTCCTTTACATTGAAACCGGTAAAAGTGGTATTAATACTTTTATAATGTACCCAAGGGATAAAGCAAGTGGCAACAAGCGCTGCACAAGATAGTATGGCAATGTAGTGGACGATTTTTTTGTAGCTCATAATTATAAACAAAGATAATTTTTTGTAAAATTAGCTTCATTAAAATAATTAAAAGCAAATTGTTTTAAAATAAAAGCCGCATTAAAAATGCAGCTTTTATTTTCCGAGGTCCCTAGCGGATTCGAACCGCTGTAGAAGCTTTTGCAGAGCTTTGCCTAGCCACTCGGCCAAAGGACCAACTAAAATGCATAATTACGAATAACAAATTACGAATTACGATTTTGGTTTGCAAAAATAGGGAAATTTTTATCAGAATACTAAATTTTTAATCGAAATTGGGTGCTTAAACAATATGTATGAATCGTATAGCAGCATCGGAGTTAATAATCAATAGTCGTGGAGCGGTTTATCATGTAAATTGCCGTCCCGAAGAAATAGCCACAACCATTATTACCGTTGGCGATCCCGATAGGGTAAAAGAAGTGAGCAAACATTTTGATAGTATTGAATTTACCAATAATCACAGGGAATTTGTAACCCACACTGGCTATATGGGCAAAAAAAGAATTTCGGTAACAAGTACAGGCATTGGCCCAGATAATATTGATATTGTTTTAAACGAACTAGATGCTTTGGTAAATATAGATTTTGAAACGAGAACCATTAAAGAAAAATTGACCCAATTAAATATTATTCGTGTGGGTACTTGTGGTTCTTTGCAAAAAGAAATTCCTGTGGATAGTTTTGTGGCGAGTACGCATGGGCTTGGGTTAGATAATTTAATGAATTTTTACCGCCATACAAATAATGATGAAGAACTACAGTTGCAACAAGCTTTTGTAACACATACTCAAATGGATGCCATTACAAAACCATATATTTTTGGCGCCAGTCCTGCTTTGCTAAAAGAATTTGTGGATGGGATTCATCATGGTATTACCGTTACTTGCCCTGGGTTTTATGGGCCACAAGGTCGTGTGTTGCGCTTAGGACTTATGCAACCAAATCTTATAGATAGTTTAACTTCGTTTACTTTTGGGCAACATCGCATCTCTAATTTTGAAATGGAAACCTCTGCCATTTATGGTTTGGGAAAAATGTTGGGGCATCATTGTTTATCTTTAAGCGCTATTGTTGCCAATAGAATAAGCAAAGAATTTAGTGCAGATGGGAATGCAGCGGTGGAAAATTTAATTAAAAAAACACTTAGTATAATTTCAGAAAAAATATAATGGAAATAACATTTAGTAAGTATCAAGGAACAGGAAACGATTTTATTATTATTGATAACAGAGAAAGTAAAATTCAAAATTTAGAACCACACGTCGTAAAAAAACTTTGCGATAGAAGGTTTGGCATTGGTGCCGATGGATTAATTATTCTTGCAACAAAAGAAGGCTACGATTTTGAAATGATTTATTACAACTCCGATGGAAATTTGAGTAGCATGTGTGGCAATGGTGGCAGATGTGTGGTGCGTTTTGCATACGACTTGGGCATGCATAAAAACAGCTATAATTTTTTAGCAATAGATGGCGCACACGAAGCAAGTATAGATTTGGACAATACGATTCGCCTAAAAATGCAAGATGTAAATGATGTAGAAGAACATGCGGATTATTCTATTTTAAATACTGGCTCGCCACATTATGTAAAATTTTGTAGAGGTGTTAGGCATTTGGATGTGAAAAAAGAAGGACATGAAATTCGTTACAGCCATACTTTTGAAGAGAATGGAATAAATGTAAATTTTGTAGAAGTTACTGGGCCATATTCTATTTATGTAAGAACGTATGAGCGTGGGGTAGAAGATGAAACGCTTAGCTGTGGCACAGGTGTAACAGCTGCTGCTCTTGCAAGCGCACACAATGAAAGGGGTTTTAACGAAATTCAAGTTATTACAAATGGCGGAAAACTAAGTGTAGAGTTTAACAAAACCGACGATAAAAGTTTTGCCGATATTTATCTTTGTGGCCCTGCTAGTTTTGTATTTAAAGGAACTGTAAAAATTTAAAACCAATTAATGATTCAGTATTTTAACATAGTTGACCAACATACTGTAGCTACAGATAAACCTAGTAATGGCACTTGGGTAAACGTATTGCCGCCACTAAAGCAAGAAGAGTTTTCGGAGCTTAGTACCGTTATGAATATTCCATTAGATTTTTTAAAAGATTCGTTGGATATTGATGAACGTAGCCGCTACGAAGCAGAAGACGATGTAAAATTGATTGTAATAAAAACCCCTACTGAAAACAATTCGTTTAACGAGAGTGATGCATTTTACATTACAATTCCTATTTGTATTATTCTTACCAAGGGGCAAATTGTAACGGTAAATTCTTTTGAAAACGAAGCCATTAAAAAATTTCTAAATAGTTTTCAAAATCGCCATCCTGATAAGCGAAATATGATGGTTCTAAAAATATTTGAAAAAGTAATAAACAATTATCAAGATCATCTTAAAGAAATAAACCAACGTAGAAATGCGTTGGAACAAAAATTGTATGCTGCCAATAGAAATGAAGAATTATTTCAACTTATGCGCATACAAAAAAGTTTGGTTTACTTTGTAACGGCACTTCGTAGCAACGAGTTATTGTTGATGAAACTTGCTCGTACTAATTTTTTACAATTAAGCGAAGACGAAAAAGATTTTTTAGAAGATTTAGTGATAGAAACATCGCAGGCATTAGAAACGGCAAATACATATACCAATATTTTGGTGAGTACGCTCGATGCATTTGCAAGTATCATAAGCAATAACCAAAACGAAGTGCTCAAAAGGCTTACCACCATTACACTTTTCTTAAGTATTCCTGTTTTAATAGCAAGCATTTATGGCATGAATGTGCCACTTCCGTTTCAGCATTCTCCATTTGCATTTTGGATACCCATTGCTATTTCGCTAATTATATTGGCTTATGTAGCAGTTAAATTTTTTAGTAGAAAAAAATAATACATGATTACAATAAGAGTTTATGGAATTTTAATAAATGAACAACAGCAAATTTTGGTAAGCGATGAATTAATACGTGGTATGAAAATTACAAAATTTTGTGGTGGTGGGCTAGAAGAAGGAGAGGGCACACGAGATTGCCTTGTTAGAGAATTTTTGGAAGAAATGAATTTGAAAGTAGAAGTTGGTGAACATATTTACACAACAGATTTTTTTCAACCATCAGCATTTAGAGCTGGCGATCAAATAATGTCTATTTATTACAAAGTAAAAGCGCTACAACCCATTATGGCACCACTTCGTAGCATTCCTTTCGATTTTGATGAAAGAGAAATGAAGATTTATGAAGAAAAAAAAGAAATAGAAACGTTTCGTTTTATACCCATGTATGATTTTAATGAAGCTTGTATGACTTTGCCAATAGATAAAATTGTGGCCAAGATGATGCATACATCTTTTTATAAAATTCCTTATTAGCCAAAATTTTTAGAAAAAAAAAAGCCAGCAACAATGTGCTGACTTTAATATTTTTTTATGATAAGTATTAAAAATCCCAACCAGTTTTATATGTTA
>JAYSOC010000326.1:0-4061 GCA_043723285.1 Ferruginibacter sp.
GACTTTATAGTTCCATTAGGAGCATATGCTTTGTCAAGTGCTACCAATAGCAAGTTAGCCATTTAATTTTTAGTTTTAAACTTCTTGCAGTCGGGGCTAGGCTGAACAACAAATCTTTTTTCAGCTTTTATTGTGGAGGAGATTGGAGCGGAAGGATATGCACTCACCAATTCGAAGAAGATTACAAATTAGTTTACACCTATCCAATTTGATAATTTATAGTCTTCATTCAATCTCAATTCTCCTTCGCCTTGGTTCGAGTCTTCTCGAATCATTCGATTTGATATACAGCAGCACTAGGTTTTAAACTAGTAAATACAGAATTGTTTCCTCAAATCCAACATTTACCCCTCAAATACCAAACTTTTCCTAACTTTATTAAAATTTTGAGCAGATGAAAATATTAGTAGAAGTAGCAGACAATAAAGTAAATTTTGCCATGGAGTTTTTTAAAAACATTACGTTTATAAAAAACACAAGGTCTATTGATAAAAATGAAATTACAAACCCTGCTATTTTGAAAAGTATGGAAGATTATGAAAACAAAAAAGTAAAGCCTACTCCGTTAAGCTTAAAAGAACTAAAAAAGTTTATAAATGCTTAGCATAGAATTTATGCCCAAAGCTTGGCTAGACTTAGGGTGGTTTGTACAAAACGATTTTAAAAATGTAAAAAAGATTTATACCGTTTTAGAAAATACTATTAAAAATCCCTTTGATGGAATTGGACAACCAGAACCTTTAAAATCTAATTACAAAGGTTATTGGAGCAGGCGTATAAATTTAGAACATCGCATTGTTTATAAAGTAGAAGCTGATAAAATTGTTGTATTCTCATTGAAAGGGCATTATCAGTAAGAAGCTATTTTATGTGCTCAAACACAAAGCTTCCCTGCTTGGGTCTTTTACTTTAGGCATTAATAATTTAGTTAGTTCCATTTTGGAACATACTGCGGCAGATGGGAAAAACAGTATGTGCAAAAATTGCACTTACAGCCCACTAATTTTGATATCCATTTTACATTCTCTCAATATGCTAAAAAAATACATCTATAGTTTTACTTTATTACTCTTATTCTCCTGCAATAACCATTTTCATCAACCACTAGCAAGTGTAAAAAAACAAACCACAACCATTCGCAACTATATTATCGCAGAAGATACCCGAGATACTGCAACGTTAAAAAACATTTTGGCCGATACCATTACAACCTATTGGAAAATGGAAAACCCCACAACACAAAAAATTATTAACTTTTATAAAGATTACTGGACAAAAAATAAATTTTCGAAAAATGCTATTCAATCTATAATTGTTGTTGCAAAAAATACATACACTGTAAAAACATTTTTTGAAGTACAAAGAATACAAGCCGATACATCGCTTCATTTTGAAAGTGTTATTGTTTACAAATTAAATGAAGCTAATAAAATTGTGTATGTGGGAAAGGAATGAGGATTATTAGCAGATTTAAGGCGCAGATAACAAAATCAATAATTAGGCAATTTCAAATACCTACACTTTTAAAGACATTTGCATAACTACATTTTATATTTGTACCAGCTATCCCTTATTTAAAAGCAACCAAAAACAAATATTATGAATCCCAAGGTTGATGCATATTTTAGCAAAATAAAAAAGTGGCGACAAGAACTAGAGCATTTAAGAACAATTGTACTCGACTGTATGCTTACTGAAGATTTTAAATGGCGCAACCCTTGTTATACTTTTCAAAATAACAATGTTGTGATAATACATGGTTTTAAAGAATACTGTGCAGTATTCTTTTTTAAAGGTGCTTTGTTAAATGATGCTAGTAATATTTTAATACAACAAACAGAAAATGTACAAGCGGCACGGCAAATACGTTTCACGAAAGTAAAAGAAATTACAAAAATGGAAAAGGTTTTGAAAGCCTATATTTTTGAAGCCATAGAAATAGAAAAAGCAGGACTGAAAGTAGCATTGAAAAAGCATGAAGACTTTAATATTCCAAACGAATTTGAAAAACAATTAAAGAAAAACGCAACATTAAAAAAAGCTTTTAATGCATTAACGCCAGGGCGACAAAGAGGCTATTATCTTTATTTTGCTGCACCAAAACAATCCAGTACTCGAGAGGCAAGAATTGAAAAATATACACAACAAATTATAAACGGAAAAGGATTGACTGATTGTACTTGTGGGCTATCTAAAAAAATGCCTACCTGCGATGGTTCGCATAAACTACTAGGAGAAAAAAAATAAAATGACAGCAACTTTTTTTGCTACACAAACACAAGCGCCTTCAAATAAAAAGGTAATAATACATTGGATTATGACTGCAAAACAAGAAAAGACTAAACTATTGAGGCTTGAAAAAAAATAATAAGAGTACTACAAAATCGTATGCTGTAAAAATTAAAACTATAGGCTAACATCTTATTCTTACCATAAACATGATACATATTTTCATTTTTTATTCTATAATAATTTACTAAGGCAGCATTGCATAATTCTATTAAAAGTATAATTTTCTACAATAAAATTTAGCTTATAAAATATATTTAAATCTATTTATTAACAATTAAAAAAATATGTGTAAAAAAAGAAAAGCTTTTAAAACCTAATACAAGAATTAAATAGAATAAATTTACACAACCGTAATTTTTCTAATAAAAACTATTGTATGCTATCTAAATTAATTCTTCTTTTATGCTTTTTTTTATCTTATGATTTTTCGTATGCACAAACATGTATTGGCCCCAGAGCAGCTACTGTTGAAGTAAGCGAAGCCGTAACAGGCTCAAATGCAAGTTGGACAACCTTTATTAATGCAAAAGTTTCGGATAATATTTATGATATAGCTGCAATGCCCAACTTAGGATTTTCAAATAGATTAAAACTTACCGGTTTTGGTTTTACATTACCAACAAACGCAATCATATCGGGTATTACTGTAGAGGTAGAAAAATCTGTAACTGGCGGGCTTGTTATTAGAGATAAAGAAATAATGATTGTAAAAGGAGGTGTAACACAAACAGCTACCAATAAAGCTGTAACAACTGCATGACCAAGTATAGATGCTTTTAGTACATATGGTAGCAATGCAGATTTATGGGCAAATACATGGACAGGTTCTGATATAAATAATGCTGGGTTTGGTGTATCTATAGCTGCAGAAAGAAATATAAATGCGGGTGCCCCACAAGATGCAAGAATAGATTTTGTGCGAATAACAGTTTGTTATTCTGGTTTAATAGTAGTACCATTAAAATTGAAAAGTTTTCAAGCTTCTCTTTTTCAAAAAAACAAAGTAATGCTGACTTTGGCTACACTAGATGAGCAGAATATTAAAATGATGGAAATAGAAAAAAGTGCTAATGGATATAACTTTGAAAGTTTCCAAAAAATAGCACCAAAAGGCAATGGTTCATCTACTGAAAACAATTATTCGATAATTGATAACACATGCTTTGAAGGCACTAATTTTTATCGTTTAAAGGTTGTAGATAATGATGGCAGAATTACTTTCTCTGATATAAAAACACAATTGGTAACCAACACAGAAAAATTATCTGTTTTATACAACGACGCATCTTTAAATATTAAAATTGATGATAACCCAAGTAATTATTTCTTGAAAATTTTTGATGCGAATGGTATGTTGTTATTTTCTAAAACTATTATAACAACCACAAAAAATACTTTTTTAAAAATCCCAGTTTCCTTAAAAAGTGGAAAAATTATATTTGTTACCATTAGCAATAACGACAATACGCTAAACAAAAAAATATTTATTTACTAGCATATCTTATTTATAAATATAATACAACAAAAAGCCCCAAACAAAATTTACTTGTTCAGGGCTGTTTTTCATAAAAAATAATTTATTTAAAATCTGCTAATACAGTAATCTTCGGCTCGGCCAATACTTTAGGACCAATTGCTGGGCTTGCAATTCCATAGTCAGATAATTTGAATGTAAACTCTGAAGTTGTACTTACAGCTTTTCCTTTTACAACAATAGAAGCAGTAGTTGAAACAGGTTTTGTAATACCATGCATGGTGAGATCCCCTTC
>JAYSOC010000327.1:0-4060 GCA_043723285.1 Ferruginibacter sp.
AGCAGCTGCAATAAAAACAGATGCCATTATCAACAAAAAAAATAAAAATGAAACTTGTTGCAGAGGTACTTTTTTTAATAAAGGCGTATAAACACAAAAATAAAATAGCAGTTGTGTAATAATTATGAAAACCAAATTTGGCCATCTCATCAACCTAAAAAATGCAGCCAATATTTTCATTGTATAATTTATCTTGTAAAATAATTATCAAATAGAAGATGTATTATCGGTATCATTCCAATGGCCATTCAATTTCAATACTTTTTCTATAACATCTCTTACACAACCTTTGCCACCATTTATTGGAGAAATATAATGCGCTATGGCTCTTACCTCTTGCACGGCATCTGCGGGAGCACAAGCTAGACCTACGGTTTGCATCGGTGCTACATCAGGTATATCATCGCCCATATACAATACTTGCGACCATTCTAACTTTTTTTCTGCAACAAATTTGTTTAAAACAGCCTGTTTGTTTTTTATGCCAAGTTCTACATTATGCACACCAAGTCTTGCCAGTCGCATTCTTACAGCTTCGGACGAGCCACCAGATATTATTAAAATTTCGTAACCTTTTTTTATGGCAAGTTGTAGTGCATAACCATCTTTTATATTCATGGTTCTTGCCATTTCTCCATTATCCAATAAAATGATAGAGCAGTCGGTTAACACACCGTCCACATCTAACACAAATAGTTTAATGTCTTTAAAAAGCGCAAGCACATTCATACAGCATTATTTTTGGTTATCTCTCCATTCATATACCCAAGTGCTTTGTATCATTTCCAAATGTCCTTCGTTGCTTTCTTCACGCTTGCCTACGAAACTCGGAATTTCTAATATCCATGTGAGTAAATCTGTAAATCGAAGTCTGTAAATTTTGCCTTCGTTAAAATCATCGCCAAAGCGCTCGTATAATTTTATGGCAATGTCTTCGTAGTCGTTCCAATGTATGGGTAGTTCAAAACTCATGGTTATATTAATGTGCTAATTTGCTGATGTGCTAATTTGCTAATTTTTTAAACTTTAAAATGTATTTGTTTAATTAAGCCTTCAATAAACTCTTATCAAATAAAATATATGACTTATAAACTTATCAATAAAATGCTATCAATTTATAGAAGGACTCGCATAGAAAGCATTAGCAAATTAGCACATCAGCTAATTAACTAATTGCAGCTTACTCCCCCAAAAACTGCGTCTGATCTGGCAAAGTAACTTCTATATCGCCACCACTGCCAATCAATGTACACTGACAGCCCAATCTGCTGCTCAATCTCGGGTTTATAGCCCTATCAATAAAATCTTCTTCTTTATCGCTTAGTTCTTCTACAAGTGTTTCACCTTTATCTATGTATAGGTGGCAAGTGCTACAAGCACATACACCGCCGCAGTTATGATGAAGATTTATATCGTTTTTAAGTGCTACTTCCAGTATCGATTGGTTTCCCTCTATATTTGATAACGTTATCGGCTCTAGTTCCTTCTGCTCAAATTTGAATGTAATATTGTACATATTTCGTTTTTCGAATTGCAAAAGTAATGCAATTTTACGGTCATATAAAATATGCCATCAATTAAGGTTCATTTAATTAGAAAAAAATCTTATTTTCGTCGCCCCTTATATTTGACATCATGAAAAAAAACATTGCCTTTTTAGCTTTCTTCCATTTATTATTATTGGCTTCAAGTTGCGGTAGCAGCACGGAAAAATCCGCACCAACTATTGCTACCGTCGAAGATAAAAAAATAGAAGTTTTGCCAGAAATACCTCAAAAAGGTGCAGTTATAAATATGCAAGACAGTATGGAAATTAAAAGACAGGTGCTTTGCTTAAAAGATAGTTCAAAAACAAGAGAAGGCATGTATGCAAAATTGACTGATATCTACAACAAAAAATTACCAGACGTTATAAAAGCCAACAAACTTGTAATAACCGGAGCTCCAATGGCTTGGCATACGATGCAAAAAACATTTTTCTTTTTTGAGGCAGGCATACCAGTAAACAATGCTCCAGCAAAACCAGGTAAAGGCATGTATATGAAAAGCACGGGAGGAGATAGTGTTTATGTTGCACATTTTTTTGGTCCAAACGAACTTACCAAAGGCGCTTATGATGCCATCAAAGAAAAAGCAACCGAAAACAATAGAGTAATAGTGTCGTCATATGAGGTTTATATTGATAATCCTTTTGTTGTTACAACAGAGCCATTAGATTTATATAAACTGCAAACTGATATAGTATGCCCGTTTAGAAAAAAAGGCCAAGCGCCGCCAGTTGTGAATACTATTGTAGCTGGTGATAAAAAAGCTGGGGATATAAAGGAAAAAGATAAAAAGGAAAACGATAAAAAAGAACCTGTGAAAAAGAAAGATGCAAAAAAGAAGGATGTGAAAAATAAAGAAGATAAAAAAGATGCGTAAACATTGAGATATTTTCCATTTTATATTAGCATTCAACAAAACCCTTTTTTAAATTATAGTCATGACAATAGCCCAACAAATGCTTGCCGAATTGCAACATGAAGGCATAGCCACAAGAAAGATATTGGCACAAGTACCTGCAGATAAAAAAGATTGGAAACCACACGAAAAAAGTATGGCACTTGGCAACCTTGCCAATCATGTAGCCGAAATTTATGGATGGCCAAAAGAAACCATATTAATGGATGAACTCGATTTATCAAAAATGGATTTTGCACCTAAACTGTTTAACAGCAACGAAGAGTTATTAGCAAAGTTTGATAAATGTTTAGCAAAAGCAACAGAAATTTTAGAAGCTGCTTCGGACGAAGATTTAGCAAAACCATGGATTATGCGAAATGGAGAAGTAATTTATTTTACTATGCCAAAAGCAGAAGTAATGCGCACATGGGTGCTCAACCACAGTGTACACCATAGAGCGCAGCTTGGTGTGTATTTACGTTTACTTGGTATTGCAGTGCCAGGCACTTATGGCCCATCGGCAGATGAGCAATAAAAATTAATTATACAGGCATAAAGTCATAATTTACTAATAACAAACTTGTTAGCTATGAAGCTATTTCTTAAAATTTTCTTAAAATGCAATAATTTGGTTCACACAACGTTAATAATTTCTAATTTCATTTGTTAACGTAATCCAATTATCAATTGTATGAAAAAATATAATCGCACTGATATTTCTATCTCAAAAATTTCGTTTGTTCTATTTTCGCTTACGATTAGTTTTCATACATCATTTGGGCAAGATGTAAATAATGAGGCTGGAAAAATGGCTTTAGCATCAAAAGATGTTTTTGATACAAAAGCACCTGCTGATATTATAGAACCAAAACGCACCGTAAACTACATTACCAAAGAAGCTAATATTGTTTATCCGGCAGTATTAAAAGGAAACGAAGAGCAATCGCTTGAATATGTAGAAAAATTTTCGAAGAATCGTAGAGATTATTTGATACGCACATATAAGAAAAGCAAAAAATATTTTCCTAAAGTTGCTACTATTTTACGCAAGCATGGTTTAACTAAAGAATATCAAGTATTGCTACCATTAGAAAGTGGTTTTAATGGCAATGCTGTATCTGGTGCAGGTGCGGTAGGTTATTGGCAGATAATGGATTTTGTAGCAGAGGAGTATGGATTAAAGTATGAGCGCCAGTTATCGGCAGAAGAAAAAAAGAAATTGGAAGATGAAAAATTATTAGCCTCAGCAACGGGAACAGTTGTAGCAGAAAAAAAAGTGGCTGTACAAGACGATAGAAAGAATTTTGTAAAAAGCACCAACACTGCTGCTCGTTACCTTAGAGATCGTACTCGCAATTTGGGCAACGATATTTTATTAATAGTAGCTAGCTATAATTGTGGCGTAGGAAATGTATATAAAGCAAAGAGAAAAACTGGTTTAGATAATCCAACTTTTTGGGATGCAAAAAAATTCTTACCTGCCGAAACACAATCTTATGTAATGAACTTTATTACATTAAATGTACTATTTAACAACTATAACAAATTTGCTAGTAATACGCTTACATTTAAAGATAAAAAAATTAAAGTAATTACAAAAGAAGAATTTTTAAAA
>JAYSOC010000328.1:0-1613 GCA_043723285.1 Ferruginibacter sp.
AAAAGAAAAAATATCTACTCCAGCTTTTTTGAAAGAGTCCTCTGGTCTACCCGGCCCGACCATTTTGTTGACCCCAACAAAATGGTCCGACTGTTTTTCTGTGGCATTGGCACCCTATCCCTCAACTATAAGTTATTTTTATTTTGCGCTGACATTGTTTTCACCATAAACTTAATGAAATACCAGATTGTAACTGTATTATCTTTAAGCCATGGGAGATGTACATGACACGAAAACCAGGAGCTACAACATGAGCCGCATACGGAGCAGTAACACAAAGCCCGAAATGCTGGTGCGTAAATTTCTACATGCAAACGGCTACCGCTACAAACTCCACGATAAAAAACTCCCCGGCAAACCCGATATTGTTTTACCAAAATACAAAACGGTAATTTTTGTACATGGCTGCTTTTGGCACGGGCATACCAACTGCAAATATTTTGTTGTACCTAAAACACGTACTGCCTGGTGGACAGATAAAATTGCCCGTAACAAAACCAATGATATAAAAGCAATAAAAGCTTTAAAGAAAGATGGGTGGAAGGTGATTGAGATTTGGGAATGCAGGTTGAAGGCAGCAAAGATTGAAAATACGCTCGCAGAAATATTAAAAAAAATACCGAAAAAATAATTACGAAGAAAGCAGTGTTGCTTTAGCAAGTAATGTATTCATTGATTTTACTTTTTTTGGAAAAGAAGTATTGCCCGCTGAATTTGATTTAGTAATAATAACGGGATTATTTTCTGTACTTTTTACAGAAGCCCTACGGCTTGTATTTTTTTTAGTGAGTGACATATATCAAATTTACTGTTTTTTATAATTGGAATGCATCAACTTTTGGTTGGTGCTTTTTTATTTTCTGCACGTGTTCTAAAACATACCGCTTTCTTATTTACAGCTAAATAAGTTTGAGCAAAGTTAAAACGTGACTTAAAGGCAAATATACTTTAAGTCACATAAGGTAGTATTGCAGTATGAATATTAAAACCAAAATCGGGCTGCGGATTAAGGAAATACGCACCGAAAAAAAACTTACACAGTTCACATATATCCGATTGGCTTATTGAAGTAAGCTAAATAATTTGCAGGCTATGTGATTAGTATTTTAAAACAATCTTAAAAAACATTGGGAATGAAAGCTGATAAAATTTACTCTTTATGTGAAGCAGTTGCAGATATTGCGTTTATCGCAGCAAAGGAAAATTATAAAACTGAAGATAGCAGAGAGAAATTTGCTCAATTTATAGAATGGGCAAAAGAGTTTGAATATTTACACAGGAATGTTGAGTGGGGAGTAAATTTTCCACCAGAATACATTGATTCCATTAAATATTTCACTATGTTTAAGATTAATCAATGGAGTAATTTATGAAAGAAGGTCAAAAACTATGGACCAGAGATGAATTGATTCTTGCTGTAAACCTTTACTGCAAATTACCGTTTGGGAAAATGCATAAGGCTACGCCTGAAATTATAAGTTTTGCGGAACTGATTGGAAGAACTCCTTCTTCAATCGCATTAAAGCTTGGCAATTTTGCAAGCTTTGACCCAACATTAAAAGAAAGAGGAATTAAAGGTGCATCCAATGCAAGCAAACTAGATAAACAAATCT
>JAYSOC010000329.1:0-1611 GCA_043723285.1 Ferruginibacter sp.
TAAAAAACGGATGCCAACTTTTAAAAAGTTGGCATCCGTTTTTTTAAACCTACCCGTATTTCTATTTAAAAATCTCATTCAATACCCCCGCCAAATGCACGCCGCCTTTCAATAACTGATCATTTACCGAAGCAATAAATTTAAAATTGTACAAAAAATCTAATCTACTATCGGGTATAGTTTCTGCATATACTTTTTCGGAAAGTTGGTAACTATCGTACATCCATTGCGTAAGGGTTTGTTTTTGCCATGCTGTACGTTGCGCAGGTGTTGTATGATTTATAGCAGCAGCATATTCTGTATAACTCATTTGCTGAAAATTAATAAGTCTATCATCCCACACTTGGTGCAGGTTTGTTTCTTCGCCGAACCATTTTAATTTTATACTATTGCCACCACGGTCTTCTTCTCTGCCTACATGCATGGGCTGGTGTATATCGCCTATTATATGTATGAGCAAGCGCAAGTACAATTGTTTTGTTTCTATGGGCAATAATTTATTTGTTTTTAATTCTTTCACCATAAAATTTATTTTGGTGTAAGCATCTGCTGCCGTATCTGCTACTAAAAATAATTTCATAGAGTCTGCCGTAAGACCTGCTTTTAAATTTACATAATGCCAAGGCGAAAGATATTTGTATGCAGGATCACTCTTTATAAAATCAGGCCAATTACTTGCCATTGCTACACTCTCAAAACCCAGTATTTTTTGTATTTCAATTTTTGCTTTTGGTGTAAGATAACTATCGGCTATTTGGCCTACAATCCGGTGACCAAGTACGCCCCATGCGCTGCTTGAAAATGGTAGGTAAATAAATAAGCAAATAAGGGTTAGTTTTTGAAATATTTTCATGTGTAAAATTTGAGTAGCAAATGTAATAGATTTTACCTTAGGTAAAAATTAATTGCCGAGAAGACGACAAGGCGTATTTTTCATTCTACAAATTGTTTTGTATTTGGATAATTTTTTTATTGCGTAGCAATAAAACGACTTTCCGCCTTTTCGGCAAAAAAAACTTTGCGGCTTTGTGACCATAATAATTTTTTGTAAAATAATAGACCATGTAACTTTACATTCTAAAAAAACTACACATGCAAGACTTAGTAAAAGATTTTAACGACTATCGAGTAAGAATGAACGATCTCATTTTAAGCAAAGAAAACCTTGTCATAAAAAGACTCTGGAATTTAGATACCAACACTTACACCGCTGGCGCATTAGATGTAAAAACAAAAGAATTACTCGGGCTTGTAGCAAGCATGGTGCTACGTTGCGATGATTGTATAAAATACCATGTAGGCAAAGCGCACGAACTAAATGTGAGTACCGAAGAGTTATACGAAGTATTTGCAGTAGCAAATATTGTGGGTGGTACTATTGTAATTCCTCATACACGCAGGGCAGCGGAATATTGGGAAGCATTGAAAAACTAATGTCTGGATTTCAGCGGTAAAAATATTTCTGCTATCATACAGCGTACACTGCCGCCACCAATGGTTTCTATTGTTGGTATAGCAAGTGGTAATAATTCGTAATATTTTTCAATAGTATCTTTTTGTACTCCCATTAAGCAATCGTATGCAGTTTGTGATAATGCTAGCAAAGACTTA
>JAYSOC010000330.1:0-4055 GCA_043723285.1 Ferruginibacter sp.
AATCATTTTATAAATTTGCAAAACTTAGTGTTATAGATAAACAACAAGAACGTTTTGAGAAAGTAGTAATAGAATATTTAGATTTTGCGGATCGTTATCCAGAAAGCACTTTGCTAAAAGATGCAGAACAGTACAGTAATTTAAGTAAAAACAATATAAAAGAACTTACCAATGAGCAAACTTCGCCGTCAGTTAAGCTCTAGCACTAGCAGTAGTGTAGAGCCAAAAAAATTGTCTGATATGAAAGACAAAACAGGAAATTTATATGAATCTATTGCCATAATAGCCAAAAGAGCTAATCAGATAAATATTACTGTAAAAGAAGAATTACATAACAAATTGGAAGAATTTGCTAGCCATACAGATAGTTTGGAAGAAATACACGAAAATAAAGAGCAAATAGAAATATCTCGTGCATATGAGCGTATGCCAAACTCTGCTTTATTGGCTACTACTGAGTTTTTGGAAGATAAAGTTTACTTCCGCAGAAATGATGAAGATCTTTTTAGTTAATGAATTGTTTTTTCTACAATCATTTAATTTTTAATTAATAATTTTAACGACGGTTTATGGCCGTCGTTTTTTATGATGAAAAATAAAAAAATATTAATAGCTGTTACAGGGAGTATTGCTGCTTACAAAGTGGCAACACTTATACGGTTATGTATAAAACAAGGAGCAGATGTAAAAGTAATAATGACAAAAGCGGCACAAGATTTTATTCCTGCACTTACATTGGCTACGCTATCTAAAAATAAAGTGCTAACAGATTTATTTGAAGCAGATACTTGGGCAAACCACGTAATACTTGGCCGCTGGGCAGATGTAATGATAGTAGCACCAGCAAGTTGTAATACCATTGCAAAAATGGCTAATGGCATTTGCGATAATTTATTGCAAGCGGTTTATTTATCAGCTACGTGTCCTGTGATGGTTGCACCTGCTATGGACGAAGACATGTGGAAACATACATCTACAAAAAATAATCTTTTAAAACTACAACAGTATGGCAATATTATTTTACCTGTTGACAATGGAGAGTTGGCAAGCGGTTTATCGGGTGAAGGAAGAATGGCAGAACCAGAATTTATAGTAGAAACAATTTCTATTTTTTTTAATACAAAAAATGACCTTGCAGGAAAAAAAATATTGATAAGTGCAGGCCCAACTTACGAAGCATTGGATCCTGTAAGATTTATCGGGAATCATAGCACAGGGAAAATGGGAATTGCTATTGCAAATGAATGTGCAGCTAGAGGTGCAGATGTAACTTTGGTACTTGGCCCATCTACAGAGCAAGTGCCAGAAAGTATAAAAACTACAAGGGTAAAAAGTGCCGCACAAATGTACGAAGCTTGTGTAAGAGATTTTGGCGCTTCGGATATAGCCATTATGTGCGCAGCGGTGGCAGATTATACACCAGTAAATGTGGCTACAGAAAAAATTAAAAAAAATGATTCTGTATTTACAATTGAATTGAAACGTACAGAAGATATTTTAAAAAAACTTGGCACTTTAAAAACAACTAAACAAATATTAATAGGTTTTGCTTTAGAAACAGAAAACGAGAAAGAAAATGCAGTCAAAAAATTGGAAAGTAAAAATGCTGATTTTATTATCTTAAATTCTATGAAAGATGAAGGTGCTGGATTTGGACATAACAGCAATAAAATTACTATTTTTGGGAAAGATGGCGCAACACATTGTTTTGAAAAGAAAGCCAAAGAAAAGGTTGCAACAGATATAATTGATACTATTTTAAAAAAATAATATGCGCAAAACATTTTTAATAATTTTATTTTCAACAACTGTATTTATTGCTAATGCACAAGAGCTAAATGCAAGGGTAACTGTATCTGCATCGCAAATTGCAAGCACCGTAAATAAGAATGCTTTTCTTACTTTACAAACTGCGCTTAACAACTTTTTGAGTACAAGAAAGTGGACAAAAGAAGTGTATGCGACAAATGAAAAAATTGATTGCACTTTCTTTTTAAACCTTACACCTTCAGATGAGGCTAATGTTTACAATGGATCAATTACAATACAAGCAGCAAGACCTATTTTTAACTCTACTTATCTTTCTCCAATTATTAATTTTAAAGATGATGATATAAGTTTTAAGTATGTAGAATTTCAACAACTGGAGTTTAATGAAAACAGGGTATCAGGTTCCGATGCACAAATTTCAAACCTTACCGCCATATTTGCTTATTATGCTAATATGATTATTGGTTTTGATAGTGAATCGTTCGCAATAAGAGGCGGGCAAGAAGCATTTTTAAAAGCACAAAATATTGTAAACAATGCACCAGACGGCCGTGGCATAAAAGGATGGAAAGCATTCGATGGACAAAGAAACCGCTATTGGCTTGTTGATAATATGCTCAATAGCAAATATGCTGTGATGAATGATATTTATTACAATTATTATCGACTTGCTTTAGATAGATTTTATGATGACGAAAATTCGGCAAGGGTAGAAATGCTGAACGTTCTTAATTTATTAGCGGTGTTTAACAACGATAATCCTAATACAATGATTAACCAGTTTTTCTTTCAAGGAAAATCGAATGAATTGATAAAAATATTTTCGAAAGCACTTCCACAAGATAAAGCAAAGGCGGCTGAGCTATTAAGCCGGTTAGATATTACCAATGCAAATAATTATAGAGACGGATTAAAATAATAATGAAACATTTTTTCTTCATCATCATTAGCGTAATATTATTTTCTTGTTCAGATAATAATTTACCAAAAAATATTTTATCTCAAGAAAAGATGGAGATAATTTTATGGGAACAAATGAAGGTTGACGCATTTACTAAAGAATTTATTTCGAAAGATTCATCTAAGAATTTAGTAGCAGAAAATATTAAACTGCAACAAAAATTATTTTCTAATAATAAAATTGACAAAGAAGATTTTTATAAGAGCTATCAATTTTATTTGAAACATGATGCTTTAATGAAAGATGTTTTAGATTCTATAGTTGCAAAGCAAACGAGAATGCATCAAAATGAATTTGAACAAAAAATGAGCAGTAAAAGAGTAAATGAATATGAGGATATATTTAAATTGAAGGAAGTGCTAAAACCTAAACCTCCATTTAAAATGCAAGAGCCTCTAAAATTTGTTGATACAGTTATTAAACCAACAATAAGCTTTAAAACAATTCCTACTAATAAAATAGACTCTTTTAGATTATTACATTCTTTTACAAACAGAGATAGACAAGCAGGGCAACCATCATTTCAATCTCAAGAGTTGCTAAAATAAAAACATGAATAAGTTAAGCAAAAATGCAGATGAAGCAATAGCTGATATACAGGATGGGCAAGTGCTGATGCTTGGTGGTTTTGGGCTTTGTGGCATTCCTGAAAATTGCATAGCAGCATTGGTAAAAAAGGGTGTAAAAAACCTTACTTGTATTTCTAACAATGCAGGTGTAGATGATTTTGGTATAGGATTAATGTTGCAACAAAAGCAAGTAAAAAAAATGATAGCATCCTATGTGGGTGAGAATGCAGAGTTTGAAAGACAATTATTATCTGGCGAATTGGAAGTGGAATTAATACCGCAAGGAACACTTGCTACACGTTGCATGGCTGCGGGTTATGGTATGCCCGCTATATACACACCTGCAGGCGTGGGCACAGAAGTGGCAGTAGGTAAAGAAGTGCGAAATTTTAACGGAAAAGATTATTTAATGGAACTAGCTTTTGAAGCAGATTTTGCTATTGTAAAAGCATGGAAAGGTGATAAGCAAGGAAACTTGATATATAAAGACACAGCAAGAAATTTTAATCCCTTAATGGCTATGGCAGCAAAAATTACGATTGCAGAAGTAGAAGAATTAGTAGAAGATGGAGAACTGGATCCAAACTTTATTCATACGCCTGGTGTTTATGTCCATCGCATTTTTCAAGGTACAAATTATGAGAAACGGATAGAGCAGAGGACGGTGAGGAAGGTTAGCAGTTAGCAGTGGGCAGTGGGCAGTGGGCAGTGGGCAGTGGGCAGTGGGCAGTGGGCAGTGGGCAGTGGGCAGTGGG
>JAYSOC010000331.1:0-1609 GCA_043723285.1 Ferruginibacter sp.
GGAAATTTAAGAGCAGGATTAATAGTGGCTTCTATCATTCCTTTGGCAATGTTGTTTGCCATTATTATGATGAACATATTTGGCGTGAGTGGAAATTTAATGAGCCTTGGTGCATTGGATTTTGGTTTGATAGTAGATGGTGCTGTAATTATTGTGGAAGCGGTGATGCATCAGTTGGCAAAGGGAATTAGGAATTTGGAATTGGGAAAAAAAGTACAATCTGAAGAAAGCAACCAAATTGAAATTATACCTAAAGTTGAAGCCCCAATTCCTAATCCCCCATTCCCCAATACATATTCTCAAGCAGAAATGGACGAAACAGTTTTAAAAACCTCTGTAAAAATGAGGAACGTAGCCATTTTTGGTGAGTTGATTATTTTAGTAGTGTACTTGCCCATTTTCACTTTGCAAGGTATAGAAGGAAAAATGTTTAAACCAATGGCACAAACAGTAGCCTTTGCATTGCTAGGTGCTTTCATACTTTCGCTTACGTATGTGCCTATGATGAGTGCATTGTTTTTAAGTAAAAAAGCATCTTTCAAAAAAAATATTTCAGATAAAATTATTGCAACACTAGAAAATGTGCACCAGCTATTTTTAAAAAGAGTGTTGCTATTTCCAAAAATAATTTTAAGCATTGTTGTTGGATTATTTATTTTCTCACTTATTGTTTTTTCTAAAATGGGAGGTGAGTTTATACCAGAGTTGCCCGAAGGAGATTTTGCAGTAGAAACAAGGGTACTTGTAGGAAGTAATTTAAATACTTCTACAGATGCAATTTTAAAAGCATCTAAAATTTTATTGAAAAATTTTCCGGAAGTTGAAAAAGTTGTGGGCAAAACAGGTAGTGGCGAAATACCAACGGATCCTATGCCGATGGAAGCTAGTGATATGATGATTATTTTAAAAGACAAAAGCAAATGGACATCTGCAAGTACGTGGAATGAGCTATCCGAAAAAATGGGTGAAGCATTGGAAGATATACCAGGTGTTACATTCAGCTTTCAGTACCCTGTTGCCATGCGTTTTAACGAGTTAATGACAGGCTCGAAGCAAGATGTAGTTTGCAAAATATTTGGCGAAAATTTAGATACACTTTCAAAATATTCTAAACAACTCGGCGATATTTCTAGCAAAATAGAAGCTGCGGAAGATGTATATGTAGAGCCTATTGAAGGTTTACCACAATTGATAATTACTTACAATAGAAACTTAATAGCACAGTTTGGGTTAAATATAAAAGACATAAATAAAGTAGTAAACACTGCACTAGCAGGGCAAAGTAGTGGTTTGGTGTTTGAAGATGAAAAACGATTTGATTTGGTGGTACGCCTTGGTAGTGAGCAGCGACAAAAAGTAGAAGATATTCAAAACCTACTTATACCTACTCCTAACGGCAATCAAATACCATTAAGCCAAGTAGCAGATATTAAAATTAAAGAAAGTGTGAATCAAATACAAAGAGATGATGCCAAACGACGGGTAACAGTGGGTTTTAATACTGGCAACCGAGATGTACAAAGTATAGTAAAAGATTTACAAACGGCAGTTGAAAAAGATTTAAAATTGCCTGTGGGCTATTACGTAGAATATGGTGGTGCATTTGAAA
>JAYSOC010000332.1:0-10315 GCA_043723285.1 Ferruginibacter sp.
CTTGTGCATAGTACGTTCCGGCTGCGGCCGTGTAAGAAATTGTTTCAGCTGTTGTACTTCCGTTTGCAGAACTAGCTACTTGTGTACCAGCACTGTTCAATAATTTCAAATCAAAATCAGCAGGCAATGTTCCCAACGTTACTGTAATTGTACCGGCTGTTGTAATTACAAATTTGTAATTGTCCACATCGGTAGTAGTGTTTATTAAACCAGTAATATTGGTATTAAAAGGAATGGTAGCTGCACCAGCTGTAGTACCATTTGTTGTGTTATCGTATACACTGCTACAACCAGTGGCAACTGCAGTAGCTGTTGCTTTTATTGTATAACATGTAGCACTATTTGCACCACTGTAGCCAATTACTTTTATGTAATATGTGCCAGCAACTTGACTTGTTAATGAAACAGTTTCAGTAGCAGTACCACTTGTGCCAGAACCAATTTGTGTACCAGTACTATTGTAAATATATAAATCGTAATCTACACCAGTTGGCCCGACAAGATTGAATGCGTTATTAGAAGTAGCAGTAGTTACTATTTTATAATAATCAATATCTGTAGTAGAACTTATTGCTGCAGAATTAACAACACCAGAACTAATTGCAAGAGCAGTAGCTTGCGTTTCGTTTGGCTCAAAAGCAGTACCACAGCCCGGTGGCGTAACAACAGTGCCACACGTACCAATACCAACAGCTGCAAATGCACAAGCAGTTTGTGTAGCTTCTACACTTCCTACACCATACAAATCTTCTGCAGATTTTATAGCATTAGTTCTTGCAGATGCATAATTAGATGTAGAAACCAAATAAAAAGTATTTGTTCTATATGCAATAGCGGCAGCTTTATCAATACCAATGCCAGTTACATTAAATGTTGCACCTTTATCATTGGTACCACTTCCACCAACCGATAATAAATAAAACCAGTAATTTAAAACACCACTGTTTGTATGCACACCTCCATTATCTGCTGTGCCAGTGTACCAAAACGTTCCTTGGTAAGTATCTGGTTGGCTAAATGCATTTGGATTACTCATACTACGAAATGATGCTCCAATGTTTTCACCAATTGTCCAGTTACCACTTGTGCCTTTTGCATAAAATTCAATAGCTGTTCCAAAAATATCGCTGAACGCTTCATTCATTGCGCCAGACTCATTGCTATACACCAATGCAGATGTTCTTTCGGTAACACCATGTGTAATTTCGTGGCCACAAATATCCAAAGCAGTCAATGGAGAATAAGTTGCATTACCATCTCCATAAGTCATTCTCGAACCATCCCAAAATGCATTTACATTATCGCCATAACCAAATGCAACAAGGTTTGTATGCACATAACTATTTAATGCAAAGCCTGCATTGTCCACACTGCTTCTTCCAAATTTAGAAAAATAATAATCGTAAGTTTTTTCTGTGCCCCAATGGCCATCCGTTGCATATTGATCTTTGTTTACGTTTACATTATTCCAAACATTGTCTGCGTCGGTAAAATCAACAGCAGCTGCATAACTTGTACCAGCAGCTTTCATGTTGTATGTATTAATCCCAAGCCCACGACCAGTTTCACGCAGGCGAAAAGTTGTACCAGTATTATCTGTAGTGATTGCTTGTGTGCCGCTATATGCAGTAACTGCAGATCCTGCTGCATTTGTAGCGTGTATCAATTCTCTTTTCCCAAGTATATTTCCAGACACAGCATCTACAAAAACAATTTGTCTGCTCATTGGGTATTGCGCATAAATATCTAGTTTGTATGCAAGGCGCATTGCCGCTGGCACTACTTCTTCTTCGCCACTATAATATACCAATTGTATGGTTGGATAGAATGTAGCATTAGGATTATTTTGTTCTCTTTTTATAAATGCTTCTTCAGCTGGCAATTGCCATTTGTATGTTTGTGCACCTACAAAATGCATTGCTTTGTTTAATGCATCATTTGCAGATAAAGTTGGTGTAGATGTTAATTGTGATGGAAAATCTTTTACCCATTTACCATTTTGACTAATTATATTGTTGTTTTTTACATGCATAATATAAGTAGCATGCTCCACAGGAATACCCTGATAATTTTGTTGATAACGATAATGCTCTATATTCAGATTATCTTTTTCTGAATTTTTTAAGAGCACAGAAGATGATGAACTCATTTTGCCATTTTCATTTGCAAGTATTACAAAACCTTTATTAAATGCAACTGGTGCATTTTTAAAATCAACCGACTCAGCGTACATGCCCGGCACGCCTTTCTGCACATCTTGTGCTTTTGTTTGAACCGAGAAAAATAATCCTGATGTAATCAGAAAACCTGTGAAGATTTTTTTCATGTTATTGTTTTTAGGTTAAAAAATATGATGTTGTAATATAAATTTAATTTTTAACAAAACATTGAGTAGAAATACATAAGTTATTTTACGGTGGATAAGATGTGATTTTTGTAAACCATTAATTTGCAGAAGAGAGAAGCGTATTGTATCAAATTAATGTTTCATTTTTATAAAGAAAATGTTAATAAGAAATTATATGCTCAAGCGAAAGACTAAATAAAATTTACACTCCAATGACACTGTGCAATCAATTTTTTTTAATTTAAATGAAGATTTTCTACGCATTTAATTTCAGAGATACTGCATCATTTTGCAACGCCAATAATTACACCAAAATTCCCATCAGTTTGTATCCAATTTTTTTCTGGTAAATATGTTCTAGAAACCAATCCATCTAAATACAAAGCGTTTTTACAACCAAGGCTTATAAAATAATTTGCAAAGTCGTAAAAGTTTATTTCTTTTTTGCTCATTACAAAAACGATACGATTATCTGGCAAAATACCTACACCGTTTCTTATATTTAGGTTTGATGAGCCTTTAATAAATGCTTGATGAATTGCCCCATTTATTACAAGCATTGGGCCTGATTGTGTGGCGTATTTTATATTTTCATTTGCAGTAAAATTTGTTGTGTTACAAATCATTGCTGTATTATCTCTCAGCAAATAAAATATACCGTTGGGTTTTAAATAAAAATTTCCATTGCCACTTGTAGTATCTATTGGTGATAAAGTTTTATATTTTTCTATGTACAATCCTTGCGGCGAATTGTCTTGCTTGTACATGCCGCCATTCATTGCAAATACAAGGGTTTTATTGTTTTGTGCTAACCAATTTTGTAAAATTTTTATGCTTTTAAAATTTTCGCCAAAATCGTTTTTCCAATAAAATTGCAGGTTTTGCACTTTGGGGTTTACGAAATAAGTGATAAAACGATTTTCGTCTAATGCATTTCTTTTTGCAAAAACAAATATTAAAGAAGTAATAATTAATAAGAGAAATAACGATGTGTAGATGAGCTTTCGTTTCACGTTTTTATTTTCTCAAATATAATTCAACTTTTTTAAAATAGAAGTTGTAGTATTTATTTGGATGCATTTAAAATTTGAGTCAGAGGTGTCATCTTTCTTCAGAGATTTTGTAGTCTTGAACAGCAATTAAAAAGCTGTCACTCTTTCCTTTCCTGTTAATACATTACTAATGTTATCATCATTATATTTCCATTTAAATTATTATTCGTTCTTTTGAAATATAAATCAGCAAACATTTATGAAGTATATCATATTAATTTTTATTCAAAGTATTTTTTTTATAACTGCAAAAGCACAAATTACCACTAACATTTCTTGGGTAGAAAAAAGCAGTATGAATGCTGCAGATGTTATTTATTACAATGCCAATACAAAATTAAATTGGGCAGATTTTAAAGGGCCACAAGGGCCGCCAAGTTTAGTAGCAGCCATTACTTCATCGGGTTTTGGATACAAAGCAGGCATGCATTCAAGCAATAATAAAGGAGAAATAAATGTATCGGTGTATTGTTATTTTAGCAAACCAAAATCGTGGGTACGCAAAGGAAAAAACACAAGTTATATTTTAAACCACGAGCAGCATCATTTCGATGCTACATACATTTGTGCAAAAGCATTTATAGAAAAAGTAAAGGCTACTAAACTATCTATTACAAACATGAACGATGTTTTAGCAAATCTCTACAAAGAAAGCTGTGCCAATATGAACAAAATGCAAGCCGATTATGATGGCGAAACAAAAAATGGGCAATTAAAAGACAAACAAGAAAAATGGAATAACTTTTTTACAGAAAAATTATTATTCATTACAAAGTAACCACCAGCACAGGAATTTTTAATTCGTGCCTTACTGCATTCACCGTTTGCCCATACAAAATATCTTTTACACCTCTATGCCCATGTGCGCCAATTACCAATATATCTGCATTTTTTTCAGTTACTATTCGTACAATTTCTTTTATCCTATTTCTAAAACCTAGTTCTGCACTTGCTTTAATGCCTTTTTCGTTTAGTTGTGCCGCATAAGATTCCAATTCTGCTTTGTCTTTTTTTGTTTCAAAATCGTCGCTATCCTCACCATGCAATTTTGCCGATGCACTTTCCACAATATGTATGAGTAAATAATTTGCATCTGTTTTTCCTTGTCCAATGGCATAAGAAATAATTTTATGATCGTTGGCACTAAAATCTAAAGCTACTGCAATGTTGTTGTAGGTAGGAATTGTTAATGCAGGTAATATTTCCATGGCATCGTGTATTTCAAGTGGAGTTTGTATTTTTTTCTTTCTCAAAAATGGAAACAATAAAATGTACAACAAAATAAATCCAAAAAATAAACCAACGAATACAATTAATATTTTTGGCATCATTGTATCAGCCTCAAAAAATGGAATAATTTCTTTTAGTAACATTTTTATATTTAGCACAATTAAAATAGATGCAATAATCCAAGCTACTATTTGTGTCAATGGTTTTATGGCAAATTTCCCCATCGTTTTTTTATTACTTACAAAAAAGATAAGTGGTATAATGGCAAAACCCAATTGCAAACTCAAAATAACTTGGCTAAAAACAAGCAGCGCATCTACTTTACTTTCGCCATATATTATAATTACGATTAGTGCTGGTACAATGGCTACAAGTCTTGTTATAAGCCTGCGTATCCAAGGGTTTATGCGTAAGCTAAGATAACCTTCCATAATAATTTGCCCAGCAAGTGTGCCAGTAATGGTGCTGCTTTGTCCAGCTGCTATTAATGCAATGGCAAATAAAATCGGTGCAGTTTTTCCCAAAAAAGAGGGTAGTAGTTTGTGTGCTTCTATTACGCCATCTACATTTTGATGACCAGAATAAAAAAATACAGAGCCCGCCAAAACCAATATTCCAGCATTTACAAAAAAGGCAAGATTAAGTGCAATGGTTGTATCTATTCTATTAAATTTTATGGCTTGTTGTATGCCCGCATCTGTTCGCTCTATTTTTCGAGTTTGTACCAGAGCCGAGTGCAAATACAAATTGTGTGGCATCACCGTTGCACCAATAATGGCAATGGCAATGTACAATGCATTGCTATCAGGAAAATTTGGAACAAAACCTTTGGCAACATTTACCAAGTTTGGTTGTGCAAAAATAATTTGTATTAAAAAAGCAATACTAATAATAGCCACCAATGAAATAATAAATGCTTCCATTTTTCGCATACCCGCTTTTTGCAAATACAATAATAAAAAAGTATCGAGCACAGTAATGCTAACCCCCCACACTAACCCCAAACCTGTGAGCAGTTTTATGCCAATGGCCATTCCCAAAACTTCTGCCAAATCGCATGCAGCTATGGCAATTTCTGCTAAAAGGTATAAAATAAAATTAATGGCTCGTGGGTAAGTTTCTCTATTGGCTTGCGCTAAATCTCGGCCTCTTACAATTCCTAATCTTGCCGATAAACCTTGTAATAATAGTGCCATTAAATTGCTCATAAGCAAAACCCAAATGAGTGCATAACCATATTTACTGCCACCAGCCAGGTCGGTAGCCCAGTTGCCAGGATCCATGTAACCCACACTTACTAAATACGCTGGCCCAAGAAAAGAAAAAAGTTTACGCCATTTTTTCTTAGGTGCAGTGGTATCAATTGTGTTGTGTACTTCGCTTAAAGATTTATCGGATTTTGTTATGAGCATATCTATAAAATAATCAAACTTTGCATCGTCGTAGTTTATTGTTAGGCGAAGCTAACAAATATTTGCAACATGTTATTAACAAATATTTGAAATATGTTAGTTATAATATTTGCTAACGGCATTCCATTTGTCAATTCCTATTTATATTGCAGCCTCATTAAATAGCGAAGGATGAATTTCTCCCAGTATCAAGTACCCTACCAATCAGATAGCGTTTACGTTAAAAAAGTTGCTTATTTCTCCATGGAATTTGCAGTACATCAACCCTTAAAAATATACAGTGGTGGATTAGGATATTTAAGCGGTTCTCATTTGCGTAGTGCTTATGAGCTTAGACAAAACCTTGTTGGAATTGGCATTTTATGGAAATATGGTTATTACGACCAAGCCCGTAATCCAGATCAGACCTTGCAAGTGCAATGGAACGAAAAAATGTATAATTATTTAGAAGATACTGGTATAAAGTTTCAAATTCAAATACACGAACATCCAGTTTGGGTAAAAGCATTTTATTTAAACCCAGAAACGTTTAAAAGTGCTCCATTGTTTTTGTTGAGTACAGATTTGCCTGAGAACGATCATATGTCGCAAACCATTACACATCGTTTATACGATGCAAATGTGGCTACAAAAGTGGCGCAGTTTATTTTGCTTGGTGTAGGTGGTGCAAAGTTGATGGATGAATTAAACTTTAATCCAGATGTGTATCATTTAAACGAAGCGCATGGTGTGAGTGCAGCATTTTATTTGTATCAAAAATTTAAGAAAAATAAAGCAGAAGTAAGAAAGCGTTTGGTGTTTACTACTCATACACCAGAAGAAGCAGGTAATGAAAAACATGACATGTATCTCTGCGAAAAAATGAGTTATTTCTGTGGAGTACCATTGGAAGAAGTGCGAGCATTAACGGGCATTACAGACGATAAGTTTAACCATTCTTTAGCTGCATTACGTTTTGCTAGGTTGGCAAATGGTGTAAGCCAATTGCATGGCGAAGTAAGCCGACAAATGTGGAAGAAATATGAAAATATTTGCGAAATAAAAGCAATAACCAATGCACAAAATTGGCATTATTGGGCAGATAAACAATTGTATAATTTTGCAGATACGCACAATGAAGAAGGATTTATTGACAGAAAAAGATATTTGAAAAAACGTGCGTTTGAAATTGTATCTGATCAATCTGGAAAAGTGATGAACCCAGATGTGCTTACGATTGTATGGGCAAGAAGATTTGCAGGTTACAAGCGTGCAGAATTGATAACCAGAAATCAAGAAAAGTTTAAGGCGCTAATGAGTAGTACCAAATATCCTGTACAAATTATATGGGCGGGAAAGCCTTACCCTGTTGATTATCCTGCTATCAGTGATTTTAATTTTTTGGTAGAATTAAGTAAAGAATTTCCTAATGTAGCGGTATGTACAGGATACGAATTGGCATTGAGCAAAAGATTAAAACAAGCAAGTGATGTTTGGTTGAATAACCCACGAGTACCAAGAGAAGCAAGTGGTACTAGTGGAATGACGGCGGCTATGAATGGTGCGGTTAATTTTAGTACAAACGATGGTTGGATTTGTGAATTTATTAACCATGGCAATAATGGATTTTTAATACCACCAACGGATTACGAAAAAATGAGTCAGCATGAGCAAGATGAATACGATTTAGAAAAAATGTACGAAGTTTTGGAAAATCAAATTCTACCAATGTATTACGATAATCCTGAAGTGTGGAGACAGATTGTAAAAAACGGTATGAGAGATGTGCGTTGGCAGTTTGATAGTAATAGAATGGCGAAAGAATATTATGATGTGATGTATAATAGCTAATTAATAATCTTGTAATTAATAATTAATAATGTTTTAGTTGCAAAGTGTTTTATAGAATAGGTTGCGATTAATTTTTACTAACTTTATTAAATCCTTTTTACTTTTTTGGTGAAAAGGATTTTTTTTACACTCAATTAAACAAAAAACATGAAAGCATTTCATAAAAATTTAGAAATCCGTTGGGCCGATCTTGACCCTAATTTTCATGTATTGCATTCCAAGTATTACGACTTTGGTGCTACATGTCGTATGGCTTTTATGGTAGAGCATGGTCTTACACCAGCAGTGTTTATGAAGCACCATTTTGGCCCCATCATTTTTAGAGAAGAATGTATTTTTAAAAAAGAAATAACCTTTGGCGATTCAGTAATGGTAAATTTTAAATTATCAAAAATAACAACAGATCTTGGTAGGTGGACATTGGTAACTGAAATATACAAAAACAACGAAACCCTTGCTGCTATTGTAACTGTAGATGGCGCATGGATGGATACCATTGCAAGAAAATTAACCATACCACCAACAGAGTGGGCACATTTATTTGATAAAGCGCCAAAGACTGACGATTTTAAAGTCGTGTAGATAATGATTTCAAATTGAAGATTCTTCCACAAACCTATAAGGTTTTATCAGAGACTTTTTGCCAAGAAAAGTTTTTAAAAACCTTATAGGTTTTCGACCAGTTTTTAAAATCAAACATAAAAATTTGAGTGTACTAAATGATAACCAAAGCAATCAACCTTTATAAAAATGCATACAGCGGCCTCACCAATAGAATGTGGTTGCTCAGCATTGTAATGCTCATAAATAGATGCGGCACAATGGTACTGGCATTTATGACGTTGTATTGCGATCATTTAAAATATACGGTAAAGCAAGGCGGTTTTGTGGTAGCGCTTTATGGTATTGGGTCTATGATTGGCGCATTAGCAGGTGGAAAAATTAGCGATAAATTTGGTTTTTATTATACACAGTTTTCTGCATTATTTTTTGGGGGCATCATGTTTATTGTGCTTGGGCTCATGCGCACATATACTTCTATTTGTGTAGTTACTTTTTTCTTGGCTATGATAAATGAAAGCTTTCGTCCAGCAAATGCTACTGCCATTGCACATTATAGCACGCCCGAAACGAGAACGCAATCTTTTTCTTTGGTAAGATTATCTATTAACCTTGGATTTGCCATTGGTAGCGCATTGGGCGGTTTGTTGGCATCCATAAATTATCATTTATTGTTTTGGGTAGATGGGTTTACAAATATAACCGCATCTATTTTTTTATTAATTATTTTACCAAAAGTTAGCAGACAACAACAACATAAACCTGTTGTAAAAATGGAGCAAAATATAAAAGTAAAGTCGCCATATACCGATGTAAAATTTTTGTATTTTATATTTTTTCAAATCATATTTGCGGCATGTTTTTTTCAGTTGTTTACTACCATTCCTATTTATTTTAAAACTACTTTGCATTTGTCAGAATTGCAATACGGTATAATAATGGGCGGTAGCGGTTTTATGATTTTTCTTTTTGAAATGATTTTGATTTTTTCTTTAGAAGGAAAAAAGCCCTACCTTATTTTTATGTCGTACGGTACTTTTTTAATGGCTCTTTCTTTTTTGATATTAAACATACCATTGGCAAGTGGAATGTTGGTAGCTGCACTTGCAATGATAATAATTACGGCAGGTGAAATGTTATCTATGCCATTTATGAATAGCTTTTACATAGCACGCAGCAGCGAGCGTACACGTGGGCAATATGCTGGCATGTACACTATGGCGTGGAGTGCAGCACAAGTTTTTGGAAGCCTTGGTGGCACTGCTTTTGCACATCGATTTGGGTTTTCCTATTTATGGTATTTTGTTGCTGTACTTAGTATAATTTCAGCTACAGGATATTTTTTTATACAAAAAATGAAGGAAGTATAATCTTATTTAGAAAATAAATAATCTTCTTTTTTTGCCCATTGTTTTTTTGCATAAAACCAAGTAGTAAAACCAATGGCGGTTATGTTAAATGGTTTAAAATCGGCTAATAATTTTTCATGCGTTTTAAACGATTTGTAAACGGTACCTTTATTTTGTACGGTTACATGTGGCCATAATATTTCTCTATCTTTCTCATTGAACATGTTAGCAAATATGCTTTGCATATCTGCATGAATATTTTGTAGAGTAGGAGAAACGATATCGTAAGCCACAAAGTTTTCAATATTTTTTATACCTACAACTTGCATGTCAAATGCTTTTTTACTGTATGATAGTTGCAATGTTTCATTCACTATATTTTTATCGGTTGGTAATTTGTGAAATAACGTAATATGCGCATCTACAAAATTAGCATAAGCAGGATAGTGCTGTTTGCGTTTTTCGTTAAAGTAGGTTTGTGATGCATCATCAATTTTTAAAGTAATGATGAGCGATTTTTTGGTTGTTGTATTC
>JAYSOC010000333.1:0-4039 GCA_043723285.1 Ferruginibacter sp.
AAAGATGAAAAAAGATATGAAGATGAAATGTGCGACGCCACTGAAGTTGAACATTGCTGCTTCTTTGCTCGTAAACAAAACATAAATATTTTTCGTAGAAAATATTTATGAGATTTTTTCTTTTAATGCTTTGCGAAGTTGCACTGCGGTTTTTGTACTACCATCGTGGCTCCAGCCTGGCGGCATTAATAAATATTTTATTTTGGTAGAAAGAGGGAGTTTTCTTTTTATATCGTTGTACATATTTTTCCATTCGTGTGCCACATGGTTTAATGCATTATCTGGATTGTCTAATGGTTTTGTAAGACCGTACACTACTGGCTCTTCGGGCAATTCATCTTGAAAAGTGCCAAACATTCTATCCCAAATAATAAGGCACATGCCCATGTTTTTGTCTAAATAAATAATATTGCTTGCATGGTGCACACGATGATGAGCGGGAGTTACAAAAATTGTTTCGATAATTTTTGGCATTTTTTTTATGTAGCGTGTGTGTACGATGATGCCGTAGGTTTGTGTAACTGCATACATAAACACAATATCTATTGGCTCAAAACCAAAAAGTGTGAGTGGAATAAAATAAATAAAACGATATACTGGTTGAAAAACTGAGGAACGAAAACCTATACTCAAATTAAATTCTTCGGATGAGTGATGGGTAAGATGTACTGCCCAAAATAGTCTGCAATAATGATCTACTCTATGTTCTATGTAAAATGCAAAATCTTCTAGCACAAAAAGTAGTGGCCAATAAATGTATGGGTTTTCTATTTTAAAAAAATGATGATTGTACGTCCACAATAAAATGGCTACATAAAATGCCCATCGTAAAAATGCATCCAAAGATGCGTTCATGATGGTGAGTATTATATTTTGTAAAACATTTTTTAGGGTATAAAATTTTTTACCCTTCCAATTGCTTACAAGAATTTCGGCACCAATAAGAATAGTGTAAAAAGGAATGGATAGCAATAAAAACCATGTTTCTCTGGCGGATTGCATTGGAAAAAAGTTACGTGTTGTTTAGTTACGAGTTGCGGGTTTTAAAGGCTATAAATATTTAAAACATCTTCAAAATCTGAAGTCTAATATCTAACGTCTAAATATCTAATGTCTAGCATCTAACTTACACTGCCATTATCTCTACTTCTTTAGCGGCTAAATGTTTTTCTACTAACGAAATAAATTTATCTGTAGCGGCTTGTGCTTCGGCTTCGGCATCTTTACATTCATCTTCGCTTGCACCATCTTTTTGCAATTTTTTTATTTGCTCTATGGCATCTCTGCGTATGTTTCGTATAGACACTTTTGCATGCTCGCCTTCGCTATTACATTTTTTTACCAATTCTTTACGACGCTCCTCTGTAAGAGGCGGTAAAAACAAACGAATAATGTTGCCATCATTTTGTGGATTAATACCAATGTTTGCAGCTATAATGGCTCTTTCAATTACGTGCAACATGTTTTTTTCCCATGGTTGTACCGAAATAGTTCGTGCATCCAAAGTAGTAATATTGGCAATTTGGCTTATAGCTGTTGGGCTACCATAATAGTCTGCCACAATACCATCGAGCATTACAGGGTTGGCTTTTCCGGCTCTTATTTTCACCAATTCGGTTTCCAAATGGTTTATAGCTTTGGTCATTGTACCTTTGGCATCTGTAATAATAATAATTAAATCGTCTGACATATAATTTTAGATTGGGTGCAAAGCTAAAAAAATCTGATGTTTTAAAATCAGATTTTTAATAATTTATAATAAAAGTTTTTTTTAGTCAACTTGGGCGGCCTCAGGAGCAAAACCATAAATCTTGTGAGCGGTACGAATTTCTGCTCCTTCAACTTCTTTTTTAGCTGGCTGTTTTATTTTTTGTCTATAAAAATATATAATACCAATAAACGAAAAGGCCATGGCTAATAATATTCCAATAAGCATAGTTGTATCTAAATTTCTTAATAAAAGTGCCGTAGCTACAAATACAACAGTGGCTGCTACACAAGTAAACGTAACTTTCTTATGAGAAAAACCAAGGTCTAATAAATAATGATGCACATGTATTCTATCGGGACTAAAAGGCGAACGTCTATCTAAAATGCGTAATCCAAAAACCCTTAATGTATCAAATAATGGAATCATTAAAACGGCAAAACCAATAGCTGGCGATGCAGCTAGGCTAAAAGCATTATTTATTGGAGAACCCGCTACGTTTATAAATTTAATGACGAGAATAGAATTTATTATGCCAATTAAAAGAGAACCAGTATCTCCCATAAAAATTTTTGCAGGGGAGAAATTATAAATAAGAAAAGCAACAATAGCTCCTGATAATGAAAATGCCATTACTGCATAAGTAGAAAAAGTACCAGATTGATTTGCAAAATAAAAGTACCCCCCAAAAATAATAGTAGTAATTAACCCAAGCGATCCTGCAAGACCATCTACTCCATCTATCAGATTAAACGAATTGGTAATAACGATGATGGCAAATATTGTAAGAAAAATGCTTGCAAAATGTGGGATTTCGTGTATACCTAAAAAGCCATGCATATCATTTATATAGATATTGCCAAAACGCATGATGATGCCTGCAGCAATAAGCTGCCCAATAAATTTTTTGCTTGCAGATAAAATTACCAAATCATCTTTAAGCCCTAGGAAAAAAATAACGATTGTTGCTGCGGCAAAATATTTAAGTTTATTAGCATCTTGCGCAAGCTCTGGCACGCATATAAGCATAGCCACAATAAAGCCCGCAAAAATGCCTAAACCCCCAAGTGTAGGAATTACGACCTTATGAACTTTCCGTTCATCAGGCTCATCAAACAATTTCTTGCTTTTGGCTATCCCAATTATTACAGGAATAGCAAAAAAAGTAATCACAAAAGCAAGTATCGCACTTAGAATTATATATTGCATAAAAATTGTTGAAACCCGTATTGCTACAAAAGTATAAAATATGTTTGTATAATGCACAATTTTATAGCATTATAGTTTGTTATTCATAAAAAAATAATGCTAAAAACCACATTTTGTGATTATAACGAATTGTAAGCCCACTTATTACTAACTTTAAAATAAATAATAAGATATTTAAACAAATATGTGCAGTTTTGAAGTACGTTTGCATTTTAACTGATATTGACACTTTAATATTATAATAATGATGAATAAGTTGACTGATATAGCCTTACAAGTAAGAAGAGATATCGTAAGAATGGTGCATGGCGTGCAGAGCGGACATCCTGGCGGTTCTTTGGGATGTACAGATTTTCTTACGGCACTTTATTTTGGTGCCATGAAACATGATCCAAATTTTAGCATGGATGGTAAGGGAGAAGATTTGTTTTTTTTAAGTAACGGACATATTTCCCCTCTTTTTTATAGTGTACTTGCACGCAGTGGTTATTTCCCTACAGCAGAGTTGGCTACTTTTCGTAAGCTAAATACAAGGTTGCAAGGGCACCCTACCACGCATGAGCATTTGCCAGGTGTACGTGTAGCAAGTGGTTCGCTAGGGCAAGGTATGAGTGTGGCAATAGGTGCAGCATCTGCAAAAAAAATAAATAAAGATGGTCAGTTAGTATATGTTTTGTTGGGCGATGGAGAATTGGAAGAAGGACAAAACTGGGAAGCAATAATGTTTGCTGGTAGCAAGCACATAGATAATTTAATAGCTACAATAGATGTAAATGGACAACAAATTGATGGATCTACAGACAAGGTGATGAACCTCGGAAGTTTACACGCAAAATTTGATGCGTTTAACTGGGATGTGATGGAAATGGACGGAAATGATATGGATGCTGTAGTAGCAGGATTAGCAGATGCTA
Source organism: Ferruginibacter sp. (assembly GCA_043723285.1). Classification (GTDB taxonomy): domain Bacteria; phylum Bacteroidota; class Bacteroidia; order Chitinophagales; family Chitinophagaceae; genus Ferruginibacter. The sequence goes on from JAYSOC010000333.1 coordinate 3,832, forward strand.
AAAGTAGAACAGGAAAAGGAAAACCAGTTGTTATTTTAATGAAAACTATTATGGGTAAAGGTGTTTCGTTTATGGAAGGTACACACGAGTGGCACGGCATAGCACCAAATGATGAGCAGTTGGCAAAAGCATTATCTGAATTACAAGAAACTTTAGGAGATTATTAAAAAAATATTTGAAGATTTAAAAAGCCGCTTTATGAAAATGA
>JAYSOC010000334.1:0-1600 GCA_043723285.1 Ferruginibacter sp.
CACATGCATTTGCAGTATTGGAAAATATGAAATTTAAAAAGAATGATGTACTGGTGATAAATTTGAGTGGGAGAGGAGATAAGGATTTGGGAACTTACATGAAATATTTGTAGGCTTTTTATTTGAATATTGAAAATTGTGTGTTGAATATTGAGCATTTCAAAACACAAATAATAAATATTCAATAATCAATTTTCAAAGCTCAATTCTCAAGTATGTACTCCTTTTCGATTTTAACTTTCTTGTGTATGGTTATTTCTAAAGAGTAAATAATGAATAATAAATTAACAATCCTTTTTCAAACAAAAAACAAAAACCTTCTAAACGTTTATTGTACTGCGGGGTTTCCTAAAAAGGAAAGCACTGCTGAGGTTTTATTGGCATTACAAAAAGCGGGGGCAGATATGATAGAAGTGGGCATGCCATATAGCGATCCCATTGCCGATGGACCAGTAATACAAGATAGCAACATGATTGCTATTGCAAATGGTATGACTATTGACTTACTTTTTAAACAATTGAAAAATGCTCAAAAAATTATTCATGTACCAATAATTTTGATGGGGTACTTAAATCCTGTAATGCAATATGGGTTAGAAAAATTTTGTAAAATGGCAGCTTCTGTTGGTGTAGCAGGCATTATTTTACCCGATTTACCTATGTTTGAATACGAACATATTTATAAAAAATATTTTGTCAGCAATAACCTTTCATTTATTTTTTTGATAACACCACAAACAAGTAAAGAAAGAATTTTGGAGACGGATAAATTGAGTACTGGTTTTATTTATGCGGTTTCATCTAATTCAGTTACAGGTAGTACATTAAATAATGATGGGCAAAATGAATATTTTAAGAAATTATCATCTATGAAACTTAAAAACCCACTAATGATTGGCTTTGGAATAAATGATAAAAAAACATTTGTAAATGCCTGTAAATATGCTTCAGGAGCGATAATTGGTAGTGCATATATTAAGGCTATTGCTAAAGCCAAAAGCATACAAATGGCTACTCTTGCATTTGTGAAAACAATTAGATAAAATTTTGTGTTTATATTTTGAATGAATAAGCTAAATTGCGATACCTAAACCGAAAAAATGAAACGTTTCCTCTTTTTGATTTTACTTGTGCCAGCATTTGTACATGCTCAAACAAAAAAAACTGTTGTAAAAGCTCCTGTAAAAAAAGTACTGGCAAAAAAAGCTCCAGTGGCTGTAAAAACTCTTGATGGATTTAAAATTAATGCTACTGTTGCTGGTATACCAGATGGTACTCCTATTAAAATGCTTAATGGAAGTTCGGGCGCAGAAGAACAAAGTACAACTGTACAAAAAGGAAAATTTTCTTTAACTGGAAAAGTGGCTAATCCAGATTTTAAAATTTTAGGTGTTAATGGCCAACCTCCTTTTATTACCATTTTTATTGATAATAGTAATGTAACCGTAAATGCAAAAGCAGGTGGTTTTGAAACTGCTGAAATTACTGGGTCACCTTCGCATAATGATTTTGCTGTGTTCAATACTGCTACTGTAAAATATCAAGATTTATTTAATGGCAAAGGAAGATACGATGTTGGGTTTATGAATGAAGCCGCAAC
>JAYSOC010000335.1:0-10242 GCA_043723285.1 Ferruginibacter sp.
CCTTAGCCAATTAAACAATCAAGAGGGGTCTATCAAAACGAAATACATTCCCAATTCAGAGTTCACGACAGAAGTAAATACTATTTACTACTTTGGAAAGTCCAAGGGGCTTGTTGTTTTATTAGACCCCATTGATAGAGTAACAATTAACGAAAGTAGAAGAAAACAGATTTCGTCAAGCAGTTTTTCTGAAATGTCTATTAATTTTGATACTAAAGAAACGGTGATGTATAAAAAGACCAAATCTAATAAATCAATTAGAACTATAGGAAAGTTATCTACTTCAAATTGGGAAATAGACACAACAAAATCAAAAAAAATTGGTTTTTACAACTGTTACAAAGCATCATATCAAGGTGTAAATGGAACATCTACCGTATGGTTTACAAAAGAAATTGACGCAATATCTCCTGGGGGAGTAGGATTACCTGGTTTAATATTAGAGAGTGAAGATAAATATGGCAAAATGATTGTAACAGAAATAAAATTAGAGCCACAAGACAAATTGAAATTTGAACTAACCGATGGTGAACTTGTATCGAATGATAAATTCTTTAAAACAAAGTCTAAAACTGTAAAGCTTTATGAAAAGGCGGTAAAAGCTACTGATGCAGCTATAAACAAAGAATAATGAAAGTAACTCAATTCGCCTTTTTTTTAATTTTCTATTTAGCAAATTTCTTTTTTGTTACAAAAGCTATTTCACAAACAAGTATTTCAGTTAATATTTTTAGTGACTCCTCTTTTAAAGAAACAGTAGAAAATTGTAGCGTCACAGTATTAGAAAGTAGTACGAGTAAAATTGTATTTATTTCAAATACAAATGGTGCTTTAGATTTTACTTTACAAAATTTAGGTAGTTATAAAATTATAGTTACAAAAGAAAATTATCAAAATATTGAAACTATTTTAAGCATTTTAAAAGAAACTACTAATAAAGTAAATATCAATATTATACTTTCCCCTTTTTCAAAAACATTATCGGAGGTGGTGGTTACATCTAAAGTACCTCCGATAATTGTTAAAGGCGATACTATTATTTACAATACAGCGCATTTTACAATGCCTGCCGATGATAACCTTGAGGATATTTTAAAACATATACCAGATATAGAAGTTTTAGAAAATGGAGACATTAAAGTAAAAGGTAAATTGGTAAATAAGGTTGTAATTAATGGAAAAGAAATTAGCAACTTAGGTGCTGCAATTATCACCAAAAGCATTTCGCCTGAAATGATAAAAAATATAGAAATAAGATTAAAAGATAGGGATACAGGCCTCAAAGAATCGTTGCTTTCTAATAATGATGTGATAATTTTAGATATAAAATTAAAAGACAAAATACATTTGCCTTTTTTTGGGAGAAGCAAAATTTTTGAAGGTTATCAAAATAATAATTTATTAGGCGGTTATGCTAATCTATTCTCTTTGCACACAAAAAATAAATTCCAATTATTAGCCGAGTACGATCAATTTGGAAATAGAACAATTGGTCTAGAACAACTAAAAAATATAGATAAAGAATCTTACGAATCTATTTTTGATTTACCAGCTAGTTTTAGTGGGATGAAACAAAAACAAGAATTTGATAAAGAAATATATGGATTTAAAGACTTTACTATTTATCAACCTGCCTTAATAGCACTTACATTCAAAAAAGAGTTAAGCAAATACATAAGTTTAAGTGTTGGCACTTATAATGCTATTGATAAAGAATTATTAAATACTGTAAATAAACAATCATTTTTCAGTTCTGCAAGTGCCAATTTATTTAGTGAGGAAAAAACTAATAATAGTTGGCTATCGAAAAATAAAATTGAGTTGTTGTACAATCCAAACCCAAAGCATAAGATTGAATACAGTTTATTGTTTACAAGTATAAATAAAACTAATTCTCAAAATAATTTCAATAATGCCCGCAATACTGCTTACAACTTTTTAAGCAAAAAAAATGAAAGCCAATTTACACAAAATTTAAAGTTTGAGTATATTTTTAATAATAAATTTGCATTTAGCTTTACTAATCAAATTTATTGCAACTCAAAAAAGAATAACAATCTATTACTTCACAATGATACCTCCTACAACAATTTGTTGATAGACGAAAATAATAATTTGGTAGAGAAGTTTAAACAAAATAATGTATCAACAAATAATGGCTTATTAACCAAATTATTTTTACAAATCAAACCAAAAAAATATCTCCAAACAAGGGTTGGTATCAAATATTCTTACAATAATTTATTATTAAACAAAGAAGCGTTTAATAATCAAACAAATTACAAGCTAAATAATTCTTATTTTACTTATTTAAATCCAAATAGTTTCACTTCAAATATTACGCCTTACATTGAAAATATTTTCTATTTAAACAAAATTACATTTGAGACTTCTTTAGGATTAGCTTTTATTAAAACCAATTTTATAAAGAATAGCTTCAGAAACTATTTATTAGAATATAAATTTAGCGTAAACTTTAAAGCAAATGATTACGATAATTTAGCATTGTCATTGCGACAAAACATTACTCCAATCGAACAACAAAAGCAAAGTTTTGGGTATGACTTATTGAATTTTCAAACCGTTGGAATTCCAAATACTTCAACCGCTAACCCACAGTATGAGCATGTTGTTCAATTAACTTATTATACTTCTATACTAGCTAGCTTAGGGATTACAACAGATATTGCCACTATATATGGTGACACAAAGAACACAGACAAATTTGCAACAATTGGAAATTCATTTAGTGTTACAGAATACGACCAACAAAAGGCTACTTATGCAATTATTAGCAATACGTTTACTAAAATTTTCGACAAACATCCTTATTCTATAAAATTTGAAACAAATTTTATAAAGTCAAGCCAAGAAAATAATGCCAATAACCAAATATACAATACCTATTCTAAAATCAATTCGTACGAATTAACTTTTTTTTCGATTTTTGAAAACAAAAAATTTGATTTTAAAATTAATTCCCATTATCAAATATTTACTTTTAATAGTGACATAGCTAAAGACATTACAAAACAAAAATATTTATCCAATGAGCTAATCATTAACTATTCATTCTTAAAGAAAAAAGGGCTATTGAGATTAAAACTAAAAGAAACAGAATTTTTAGGTGCTGGTACCTCCAAATACACAAACCTATTTGTGAAAGCACAGTATAAATTTAAAAAAATTAATATTTTTTTAGAAATTGATAACCTATTTAATAACAAATACTTTTTTAAGAATGACATATTTCCTACTTATGAAACAAGCAATAGGATAAATACTTTTAACAGATATTTGAAACTTGGCATAGAAATAAAATTTTTGTAAATAGGTGGATAAAGATTTTACTTCTGCCAACACGAACTTGTCTTATAGGGCAGAGGTATCGCACAATGAACATTAATTCGCATATCAATTTGCAAAAATAAAAAATCTCTTTCAAAGAGGTTGCCTCAAAAATATGAGTCGAATTCTTTTTTTCGTTTCCAAGATAGAAAAGACTTTACCCCATTGACAAATTTCAATACAGCAAACATTTTGCATATACGAGCAAATTTTATTTTCCAAACTATAAATCGGTGACTAAGTAATGTAATACTTCTGCTTGAATGCATTTTACAAGTACAAAATAGAAATAGATACTGGCGGCACAAAAACGCTCATGAGCGAAGGCGAGCTGCGGCTACAACCCTGCGATAATATGCAAAGAGAAATAACAGAATAATATGTGATCCTGCACGGCGGCGTGTGGGATCTTTTTTTATACATTAGTTTTACGACTGCTTGTATAAAATGTTGTAAATATGTTCAAATACAAAATGGCAATTTTATGCAAAATGATACTATTTTTATTGCACACCCTACCACAATAGATCAAGTAAATGCACTTAAAGCATTTGTGAAAGCACTTAAAATAAAATTTGAAGTGCCTACTGAAAAACCTTACAATGCAGCATTTGTAGCTAAAATACAAAAAGGTAGAAAAGATTTTAAAGGAGGAAAAGGAACAACCATTACTTCTGAACAACTCAATAGTTTATGGAAATAATATTTTTGCCCGAAGCTAAGCAGATTTAAATTTTTGGGTAAAAACAGGTAATAAATCCATTCTAAAGAAAATTGCACAGCTAATTGATTCCATTAATGAAACTCCTTTTTAGTGAATTGGAAAACCTGAACCACTGAAGCATAGCCTTACTGGCACTTGGTCTCTTAGAATAACTAAAGAGCATCGCCTTGTTTACGAAATTCATAATTATCAAATATTAATTTTTTCAGTAAAAGGGCATTATTAATTTTTCTGTTTCTGCTAAATTACTAAAAACCTACAAAGTCTTTTCCCTTCTTCAATAAATAGTCCCCTTTACACAAAGACCTTATACATTTGTGAGCTTCCCAAACCTTAAACCTTTTAAACCCTTCAAACCTCTCCAACCCCCTCCAATTTTTCCCCCAACCACATTTTTAGCACGGTCTTTGAAAGTAAATAAGCACCCATTGCATATAAGCTTTATTAGCATGCGCAAAATAACCCTAATACCTTTTATATTTTTTTTGCCTTTTTTTGTTATTGGGCAAACAGCATCCTTTACTTATCAAGGTACGAGTACCGTGTTGTGTAGCCCTGCTGCTATTAATTTTACCCAAACATGCACTGGTACTCCAATCGGTTTTACTTGGAGTTTTGGCAATGGACAAACCAGTAATGCACCTAATCCGAGTATTAATTTTGCAAATGCAGGATCTTATACTGTAAAATTAGTTGCGGTATTTGATGCAGGCGTTTTGGAGTCTTCTCAAACTATCATCATCAATCAAAGTAATGTTACAACCCTTAGTGCAGATAGAAATTATATTTGTACGCCTGTCAATATTAATTTTATAACAACTGGTAATGGCAACATTTCTTTATACGAATGGGCTTTTGGTGATGGAACCAATACCACTAGCACAAGTCCAATTATTAGTCATGCTTATACCAATTTTGGCAGTTACACTGCCAATATAAAAGCTATTGATGCAGGTGGTTGTTTTGCTACAAGTAATTATAATGTAGTAGTACAAAATCCACCAATAAGCGCCAGCATATCCCAAGCAAGCGGCTGTGTGCCAGTGGCGGCAAGCTTTATTGCATCTGTAAATGTACCAGTTGGTGGTGCTGTTACAAATTACACTTGGAATTTTGGCGATGGTAGTGCTTTATCTAATACATCAACAAATACAACACCGCATAATTATATAGATTCGGGTAGTTATTTGCCTACTTTAAATATTACCACAAACGAAGGTTGTACAAATTCTCATAATTATCCTCGTATTGCTTTTGGTATTCCACCTATAAACCATATTGCTTATCCAAAAAAATTAGTGTATTGTGGTTCGGAAACACCTGTATTTGTAGCCAAAGCTACTTATGCCAATACATATAATTGGGATTATGGCGATGGTGTTTTAGAAACCGTTACTGATACCGTTACGCAACATAAATATCTTACACTTGGGCAAAAAACAATTCGTGTAACGCCTTACTTTAATGGCTGCGCTGGTGTGCCAATTGTTTTTCAAATAGACGTGGTGGGAGTAATTGCAAGTTTTACATATACTAACATTTGCTCTGCAAAAAAAACATTTTCATTTACCAATACAAGTCAGGGAAATCAATCATTTATTTCGTGGAATTTTGGCGATGCTTCTCCAACAGTATCTACAACAAATGCAACGCATACATATCCTGCAAGTGGGGCATTTAATACACTGCTCACTATTGTAGATAATGCTACAGGATGCAGAGATAGTATTGCATCTGTTATTTACACCGCCAACCCTACGCTTACAAACCCTAATACATTTATTTGTAGAAATAGCAATACAACTTTTACCTTACAAAATAATTATACTAATGCCGGCATTACGTATAAATGGAATGTAGTCAGCTTACCCGAAGCTAGCAATAGCAGCAACCCTTATACCATTGCTGCTACTGTATTTGGCAATTTTATCAGCAACTATGTTGTAATAAATAATGGTACACAATATTGTGCAGATACTATAAAATTGAACCATGCAATAAGTGTAAGAGGACCAAATTTAAGTTACACATCTAACGCAAGTGTATGTGCAAAAAATGCTGACACAATTACAAATACTTCTGCTGCATATATTGCAAGCGATACCGTAAAACTTTGGTATTGGAACTATGGCATGAGTCCAAAAAACGATACAATTTTTCAACCACCAATTTTATTTTATCTTGGCCCGGGTGTTTATACCATTAAATTATTTGCTACCGATAAAAATGGTTGCATAGACAGTTTAATAAAAAACGTTACTGTAAAGCCAACGCCGTTTCTTCGTTTATTTCCAAGAGCCGATACTTTTTGCCAAGGCAAAACAGATTCGCTTTTTGCATTTCATAGCGATACATTATTATGGTCGCCAGCCACATTTTTATCTTGCCCAAATTGCGATACCGTAATTGCTAACCCAACCACAAGCACCATATTTTATGCAACGGCTACCAATAGTGTGGGCTGTAATTTAAAGGATAGTATTATCACAACCATTTTTGAACCATTTACTGCTGCTGCAATAAAAATCCCCGTATATGTGTGCGTACAAGACACCGTGCATATAAGTGTGAACCCGCCCAATAAAAAAATTATATGGTCGCCCGGCATTGGTTTATCTGATACTATTATTTACAATCCAATTGTTATGGGGATAGCAAACACTTCATATATGGCTACACTTACAGATTCGGTGGGTTGTTTTAGCAGCACCGCTATGGTAGATATTATAATAAAAACATTGCCATTAGTAAACGCTGGGCCTGATAAAGTTTTACCATACAACAACCCTTTTACCATTACACCTACTTATGGCAGTAATATTATTTCGTATGAATGGATACCGAGTATAAAACTCAATTGTACAAATTGCCAGTCGCCAAAAGGCATTGCTTTAGAAACAGAGACTTTTACCATAAAAGTAAAGAGCGATAGTGGCTGTGTAGCCAAAGATGATATTACCATTTTTGTAGAATGTAAATATGCGAACCTTTTATTACCTACAGCATTTTCGCCAAATAGAGATGGTAAGAATGATATATTTCGCCCGATAACTAGGGGAATAAAAACCATTACAAAATTTGCCATTTTTAACCGATTTGGGCAATTGCTTTATGAAGCCAAAAATATAATACCAAACGAAAAAACAACTGGCTGGGATGGGAAGTACAAAGGAATAGAACTAGAAGGCGGCGCATATGTGTTTATGCTTGAGGCTATTTGCGATTTGGGAGAGATAATTACCAAGAAAGACTCCTTTTTATTATTGAGATAATGTATGCATTTTATTAAAATATGTATAAGTTTACAAAATCGTAATTTTACTTATTAAAAAATAGCTACTTTTACGAGTACAATTATGACAGACGAACTAACAACACCTATAAAAGTAATTATTGCTGATGATCATGTGCTGTATAGAGCAGGTGTAAAAGCTGCCTTGAGCCAAAAAAAGGATATTGAAATTATTGCAGAAGCAGATAATGGAATGCATTTAATAAACATGCTAAAGTCTATGCAAGCCGATGTGATATTGCTAGATATTCAGATGCCAGTGATGGATGGCATACAGGCATTGCCAGAAATAAGAAAAGTATGCCCTGGCGCAAAAGTTATTATGCTTACCATGATGGATGACCATAGTATGATAACAAAATTGATGGAAATTGGTGCCAATAGTTATTTATCTAAAACAAGCGATAGCGAAATAATTTATGAAGCTATAAAAACTTGCCACAAGGATGAGTACTATTTTAATACGCTTACCAATCAAGCAATGCTTGCAAATTTAAAGCAACGCAATGTACAAGTACCACAGCAGTTTCAAAATGCAGATGCACAATTAAACGATAAAGAAACGATGATTCTTAGATTGATGTGCGAAGAAAAAAGTACAAAAGAAATTGCAGATTTAGTGGAGCTTAGCCCACGTACTGTAGAAGCATTGAGAGATAAATTAAAAGTAAAAACTGGTGCAAAAACAACAGCTGGTTTAATTTTATATGCCGTAAAGCATAAAATAATAGAGGAATTATAAATGATTACCCTCCTATGATTTATTATTAATCTTCCTTTTGAGGAAGATTTTTTATTTTAGAGAATTGCTAAACCAATTTGCCACAAACCTGCCTTTGCCTTCAGGCAGGTGGCACGAATAAACACGAATAAAATACAATGAATTTTATAATCTACAATGGAAAATTATTTAATGAAAATGAACCTATCGTTGCTGCGCAAAATCGTGGCTTACGATATGGCGATGGTATTTTTGAAACTATGAAACTTAAAAATGGCAAACTAATTTTAAGCGATGAACATTTTGCTCGGTTGTGGAAAGGCATGCAGATGCTACAGTTTGAAATACCAAAATTATTGTCTCCAGAAAAATTAGAAGCCGAAATATTACAACTTGCGGAAAAAAATAAACTTACTGCTGCAAGAATAAGACTTACTATAATAAGAAGCGATGGTGGCATATACGATGCAAAAAACAATACGCCCAATTATATTGTAGAAGCCACATCATTGCCAAAAGATAATGGCACTCTAAATAGCAATGGATTACAAATATGCATTTTTAATGACGCAAAAAAAAGTATAGATGCGTTTAGCAATTTAAAAACAAATAATTATTTACCCTATTTTATGGGCGCCATATTTGCAAAAAAACAACAATGCAACGATGCGTTAATTTTGAACAGTGAAGGCAATATTTGCGATAGCACCATTGCAAATGTTTTCTATATAAAAGATAAAATTATTTATACTCCAGCACTCACACAGGGGTGTGTAGAGGGTGTAATGAGAAAATTTTTGATAGATAAAATACGAGCATTCGGTTTTATCGTACATGAATCTTTGGTTACAAGAGAAGATATTTTGAATGCTGATGAGGTTTTTTTGAGTAATTCTATTTACAATATTAGATGGGTAGCGGATTTGCAAAATAAAAATTACACAAATAATATTGTAAGGGAAATTGTGGAGCAATTAATAAGGAAGGATGGAGATGCTTATTAGCGCCCTAAATACCCCGAAGGAGGACTTTCGAAGTCTAAAAAAATTAACCTCTTTTAAAAAATTAACCAATTTGTAAATATTTAGTGATTCTTTGTGCCCTTTGTGGGGAAAATTTATAGTATGAAATTAAATATATTTTGGTTTAGACGTGACCTAAGATTAGAAGACAATACAGCACTTTTTCATGCATTGCAAAGTGAACTCCCACTACTACCCATTTTTATTTTTGATAAAGCAATTTTAGATAAGCTAGAAAACAAAGCTGATGCTCGTGTGCAATTTATACACGATTGCATAACGGAAATACAAACAAAATTACTTACACTTGCAAGTTCATTAGAAGTGCTACACTGCAAGCCTGAAGAAGCTTTTAAAAAATTGCTTAGTAAATACAAAATAGATAAAGTATTTACCAATAATGATTACGAACCATACGCAACTGAAAGAGATGAGGCTATAAAAATTTTACTAGAAAAAAACAATACAACATTTATTTCATACAAAGACCATGTAATTTTTGAAAAAGTTGAAGTAACCAAAGATGATGGAAAACCATACACCGTTTTTACTCCATACAGCAAAAAATGGAAAGCTGCATTAAAAGAAGATGATTTAATGTTGTATGAAACTGAAAAGTATTTTAATAATTTTTTAAAGATTCTTCCAAACAAAATACCATCATTAGCACAAATTGGATTTACAAAATCCACACAAATATTTCCATCAAAATCTATAGAAGCTGAATTGGTTAAAAAATATCAAGCTCAAAGAGATATACCAAGTGTTGAAGGTACATCTCACTTGGGTTTGCATTTGCGTTTTGGTACAATAAGTATTCGTAGGCTGGCTAAATATTCTCGCAACTTATCCGAAACATTTTTGAACGAATTAATATGGAGAGATTTTTACCATATGATTGTATGGAATTTTCCGCAAGTGGGCAAGGGCAAAGCATTTAAACCAGCTTATGATTTTATACAATGGAGAGATGATGAAGTATCTTTTAAAAAATGGTGCAATGGACAAACTGGCTATCCCATTGTAGATGCAGGAATGAGAGAATTAAATGCAACAGGTTTTATGCACAATCGTGTGCGTATGATTGTAGCTTCTTTTTTGTGTAAGCACTTGTTGATAGACTGGCGCTTGGGCG
>JAYSOC010000336.1:0-4019 GCA_043723285.1 Ferruginibacter sp.
TTTTATGATTTGAGATGCAACGATACAACTTTTTTTTTTGCATATTTTTTAATTTAAGAAACTACTTTGTATATCTGGCGTAGGTATCATACAACTATCTTTTTTGCCAAACCATTTATATCTATTTTTTGCAATCAAATTATAAACTGCATTGCGTATAAATGTTGGTACAATAATAAAAGCGTATAGAATTTTTATTGGGCCATTCAATTCTTTTGCTACTATTAATGCAGCAGTGCTTTTTAAGTATAGCTTTCCATCTTTAATTAATACAAAAGAATTAAAGATGGTTTCGTGTAAATTATATTTTTTCAATAATGCTTGCCCAGCGGCAGATTGTAGAGCTGCAAATCGAAAGTGTTTTTGTTTATCGTGTTTTAAAACAAATTGTATGGAGCGGTTGCATAGGTTGCATACGCCATCGAATAATATGATGGGATTATTTTCCAAGCTATTTAAATATTTTCAATACTGCACCAATAAATTTATTTTCTTCCGCTTTTATCATTACATCTAATAAATTATCGGCATGTTTGCTTAGTTTTTTTATATCGCCTACTACTTGCAAAAATTCCTTTGCACCCTTGTCTTTTTTATCTTCTATATTTTCAAGATTGTTCAATAATTTTATCATGGGATCTAACTCACGCTTCTTCCTTTCTTTAATAATTTGTGTAGCAACTTTCCAAATATCTTTATCGGCAGTAAAATATTCTTTTCTTTCGCCTTGTACTACCACACGATCTATCAATCCCCAACCTATCAAATCTCTAATATTCATATTTACATTACCACGGCTTATGCTCAATTGCTCCATTATATCATCCTGTGTTATTGGCTCTGTGCTTATCAATAGCAATGCATGTATTTGTGCCATGGTTCGGTTTATACCCCACTGTGTACCAAATGCTCCCCAGCTATTTATGAATTGTTGTTTTGCTTCTTCTAATTTCATGTAGTAAAGTTAGTTATTTTATTGAATTTTCAATAAATAATGAAAAGTAATTTAAGGGCATAAAAAAACCTTTGAATGAACAAAGGCTTTTATAAAATTTTATTAAGGATTACACCAGCATTGTCACAGGATTCTCCACAAACTTTTTCAATGTTTGCAAGAAAGCCGCTCCCACAGCACCATCCACACTTCTATGATCGCAGCTAAGGGTTACTTTCATAATGTTTGTTACTACAAATTGTCCATTTTTACTTACCACTACTTCTTTAATTTTACCAACAGCTAGTATGCAACTATCAGGTGGATTAATGATGGCTGTAAATTCTTCAATGTCCATCATGCCAAGGTTAGAAATGGTAAATGTATTGCCACTAAATTCTGCAGGTTGTAATTTTTTATCTTTTGCTTTACCGTATAATTCTTTTGCATCTGCCGCTATTTGTGATAATGATTTTTGATCTGCAAAACGAATTACAGGTACAATCAAACCTTCTGGTAATGCTAATGCAGAGCCAATATGTATGTGGTTATTTTTTCTAATAAAATCTCCAATCCAGCTGCTGTTTACATCTGGATGCAAACGTAATGCCGATGCACAAGCTTTTATAATCATATCATTGAACGATACTTTTACTGGGCTTACTTCATTTATAGCCGTACGAGCAGCCATGGCATTATCCATATTCAGCTCCATGGTTAAATAAAAATGCGGTGCAGTAAACATACTCTCTCCCAAACGGCGAGCAATTACTTTACGCATTTGTGTAAGTGGAACATCGATATAAGATTCTTCGCCTGCTACAAAACTTGCTACTGCTTTTTGTGGAGTAGACGCTTGTGCTGGAGTAGATAAAGCTGCTGCCGGAGTAGCACTTTCTTTATACCCATCAATATCTTTTTTTATAATTCTACCTCCATCGCCAGTACCGGCTACTTTACTTATGTCCAAACCTTTATCAGCAGCTATTTTTTTAGCAAGTGGAGAAGCTTTAATCCTATCAACATTATCGGTTGCAGGTTGTGTAGTCTCGGGTTGCGGGTTTTGTGCAGCGGCTTCAACTGTTGCTTGCCCTTCATTTTGTGTTGCCAATTGCCCACTGCCCTCTGTTAACTGGCTATCATATGCTATATACGCACTCACATCCGTACCAGGTTTACCCACAATGGCTATTATTTGATTTATTTTTGCTGCACTTCCTGCTTCTACACCAATATATAAAAGTGTTCCTTCTTCATATCCTACTACTTCCATGGTAGCTTTATCTGTTTCTACATCAGCCAATACATCATCTGCTTTTACTACATCTCCTACTTTTTTATTCCAAGTTACAATTTTTCCCTCCGTCATTGTATCGCTCAAAAGAGGCATGCGTATTTCTTTTGCGCCAGCAGGTAGGGAAACAGTTTCGGGTTTCGGGACTGCCTGTCTGGTAGGGAGGTTAGGGGTTACGGGTTTGCTTTCTGCTAATTGCTCTGTGCCAACTGTTTTTTGCTCATTGACAACTGCCGTCTGCATATTACCTTCTGCCACTTGCTCTTTGCCAACTGGCGCTTCTCCATCAAACAAATGCTTATAATCTTCGCCGGCCTTACCCACAATGGCAATAATTTGATTAATCTTTGCAGCTTCGCCTGCGGGCACTCCAATGTACAAAAGCGTACCATCCACATATCCATTTACTTCCATAGTGGCTTTGTCTGTTTCCACATCTGCCAATACATCATCAGCTTTTACTTTATCGCCCACTTGTTTATTCCATGCTACTATCTTTCCCTCAGTCATTGTATCGCTCAGTAGCGGCATTCTTATTACTTCAGCCATAATTGTCTATTTGTAAAATTTGTAGCGAAATTAATGTAAAAAAAGTAAAATTCCTATAGTAAGAAAAACCAGTTAAGCTTTAGTAATCCAACTCCAATCGCAGCCTATCTTTCAATTCTTTTATCAATGGGTATTTTTCTATTAAAAGTTGGTATTGTTGTTTACTCGTGAGTGCTTTGGTTTCATCTATTTCTCTCGATTCTTCTTCTACAATCTCCATACTATATTTCAATAATTTGTTATTAAAATATTTTTGTACAAATGTTATTAAACCCGAGCGTTCGTTTTCAATAAATTTTTGCTGCACTTTGCCTTCAGTAATAATGGTAAAATTATTTTCATCATCTATTCTTAATTCCGCAGCTTTAAATTGTGTAACTGTTGGATGCTTTTTTTCCGCTTCTATTTTTTCGGTATATTTTACCCATGCCATTTTTAAATTTTCAAGAGTAAGCGGCAAGGCATTTATTTCCTTTCTATTTTCTTCTATAATCTGCGCCTTCATTTTGCTTAGCATACCAAAGCCAGCAGCTTTTGTTTCAGGCAATGTTTGCGTAGGCGCATTTTTTACAACTGCTTTTTCTTTTTCAATAACAAGCGTTGCTGGTTGTTCCATTTCATTTTTTATGGGAACAATGATAGCTTTTTCTTCTTTTATTTTGATGAAGG
Organism: Ferruginibacter sp.; assembly: GCA_043723285.1. Taxonomy (GTDB): domain Bacteria; phylum Bacteroidota; class Bacteroidia; order Chitinophagales; family Chitinophagaceae; genus Ferruginibacter. The sequence goes on from JAYSOC010000336.1 coordinate 3,447, forward strand.
AAAGTGCTTTAAACGAAACTGGTTTTGCTGAATCAACTAATTTTTTTTTTGAAATGCCATCAGCATTTCCATTGGCAATTTCTACAGCTTGGTTTAAATAACACAATTTTATAAGTGCCATTTCTACACACAATCTTTTATTGCGAGCTTGCTTATAATCCATGCTAGCATTGTGTATGGTATTTAGGGCTGCTATTATCCAATTGGCATTAAGTTCATTGGCGGCTTGCAAATATTTATCTCTAAAATCCTCGGCTACTTCTAGCAAAATGGCTGCACGTGTATCTTTACTTACTAATAAGTTTCTTAAAAACTCAGTTAATCCTTCTAGCAAAGTATCGCCTTCAAAACCTTTTTGGTTTATATCATCAAATAACAATAACGAATCGCTCAGTTTTTGCTCAGTAGCAAATTGCAATAGTTTGAAAAAATAATCTTCATCTAAAATATTAAGATGCTCTAGTGTATTTGCATAAGTTAATTTGCCGCCAGTAAAACTTACAATTTTATCAAGAATACTCAGTGAATCCCTCATACAGCCTTCACTCTTTTGCGCTATTACATGCAAGGCTG
>JAYSOC010000337.1:0-10214 GCA_043723285.1 Ferruginibacter sp.
TTTCTTTTGTAAAATCTTCAAGGTTATCTTCCGATATTTTTAAAACAATTTCATGTCCTTTTTGCAATGCAATTTCTTCAATTGCTTTGCCCATTTTGCCATAACCAATTAGTGCAATTTTCATTTAAAACAATTTAACAATGCAACCATTTATCAATCATCTTCTCTTCCCAATATTAAAGACCACACTCACGCCATTTATTCTCGCCATTTCACTATAGCCACCTTTGATGTGCATGCTAATATCATCACTTACATCAAAGGTTTTTAAATTTGCATCTACAGCAGCATCGGCTACATTTAAGCCCCAAAAAATTACAAAAAACAATACGGAATAATCAACATTTTGCCGAACACTATTTCTAAAAACTCTAATTCGGTCTGGTTGAAAACGGACACTATAATAAGGTTCTTTTATTAATATATCGTTTGAAACATCGTTATCAGAAGCTAAATTGAATGCTTGTTTAGCTTCTCTATATTGCTTTAAATTTCGAAAAAATAAATAAGTTGGAATGCCAACGCCAGCATATACAAGTGGGATTTTCCAATATTTTTTATTAGTGTATTGCCCCCAACCTGGCAGCATGGCAGAGCGCTTAATAGCAATGCTAGGTTTGTATTTTTTTAAAGGAGCAGTATCCAAATATGCGCTATAATTTTTTGTATTTATTGTTACAGTGCTATCTTTTAATGCTTCTTTTTTTGATTGCGCAGAAACAAGCAGACAATTTAACAATAAAACAATAAAACAATTAAATAATTTCATTAGCTAACATTAATCTTCAACTTATCTAGCAGCCCATTCAATTCATCTAACGAAAAATAATCAAATGTAATGCTGCCGTTTCCTTTTTTGCTATGCGCCAATTTTACTTTGGTGCCAAAGCTAGATGCTAAATTATCTTCTATTTTTTTAAATGCTGGCGGTAAACTAGGTTTTATAGAAGCTTTAACAGCTCCGCCACCTGTGTACATTTTGCGCACCAAGTCTTCTGTTTGGCGTACAGATAATTGTTTGTTTTTTATTTCAGAAAAAATAAACAATTGCTTATCTACCATATCTACGTTTATTAACGCACGTGCATGCCCCATACTTATAACGCCATTGCGCACGGCCACTTGAATATCTGGTGGTAATTTTAACAAACGAATGTAATTGGTAACTGTGCTACGTTCTTTGCCCATGCGCTCTGCTACTTGCTCTTGCGTATAATCTAAATCTTCCATTAAGCGTTTATACGACAATGCAATTTCTATGGCATTAAGATTTTCTCTTTGCAAATTTTCGAGCAATGCAAGCTCTAGCAGTTGGTCTGCATTGGCTTCTCTTACATATACTGGTACATCTTTTAAACCTGCAATTTTAGATGCTCTGTATCTTCGTTCGCCTGCTATAAGTCTATACTTTCCACCAGGCATTTGCGATACCGTAAGCGGTTGTATAATATTGTGCATTTTTATAGAAGCAGCCAATTCGCTTAATGCTGTTTCGTCAAAATCTTTACGAGGTTGGTTTGGGTTTACTTCTATCTTGTCTAGCGAAACCCTTTGTACGCCTACTTTTTGTTCTACCACTTCGGGTTTTAATGAACCTGCGGTGTTTTTTAAATCGGTATCAATATTTTGTAAAAGGCTTCTTATTCCTTTTCCTAATGCGTCGTTTTTTTTGGATAAGCTCATGAGTTCAATAATGTGATAATTAGATGATGTGCTAAATAGCTAATTCTTTTAAATTGTTGTTTGTGCTAATGTGCCAATTAGCTAAAATACTAACCCTGAAAAGTCAAGACAAATAGTACATAATTTTCTGTTTATATCCAATTATAAATTTTAAGCTAATTCTTAATTTAATACAGCGCTTAGATTTTTATTGAAGCCTTCGATTCATCATTAGCAAATTAGCACATCAGCAAATTAGCTAATTAATTTTTTAGCACTGCTTATTTTCGTCAAATTATTTTTCTGCAAAATTTCTTTTGCAAGGTTTAAATAATTTACGGAACCCTTACTATCTGCATCGTACAAAATTACAGGCTTTCCAAAACTTGGCGCTTCACTTAACTTTGTATTTCTATGGATAATACTGCTAAAAACCATTTCGTCAAAATGACGACGAACTTCGCTCACCACTTGGTTGCACAAACGCAAACGACCATCGTACATCGTCATCAAAATTCCTTCTATTTGTAACTCTGTATTTAATCTGTTTTGTACAATTTTTACTGTGTTTAATAGTTTGCCCAATCCTTCCAATGCAAAGAATTCTGTTTGTACAGGCACCACCACACTATCTGATGCTACCAATGCATTCACAGTTATTAAACCCAAAGATGGAGAACAATCAATTACAATAAAATCGTATTCATCTCTTACATCTTCCAATATTTTTTTTAAGATACCTTCTCTGTTTGGGTAGTTTATCATTTCTATTTCGGCACCAACCAAATCTATATGAGATGGTATAATATCAAGAAAAGACATTTCTGTTTTTAGAATTACATCGCTTGCTGTGGCCTCATTTACCATACAATCGTACAAACTCTTGGTTATATTTTGCAAATCGAAACCAAAACCAGTGGTACTATTGGCTTGTGGGTCAGCATCTACCAATAATGTTTTATACTCTAATATAGCAAAACTAGCTGCAAGGTTTATTGCAGTGGTGGTTTTGCCTACTCCGCCTTTTTGATTAGCTATTCCTATTATTCTTGCCATTGCGTTGTACGCTATTTATTTGTTATTTTGGGAATATTTCCGTCAAATGTAAACTTATGAAGGTAATTTTGCAAACTTCGGCAATTTAAAGCAAATTATACTTAATTGTTAAATGGTTGTATTGTTTATTGCTGAAGAAAGATATATAGATGAATGGCTGCGGGATAGAAGTGGATATCCTTTTTTTGCCCGCCTTTGGGGCAAAAAAAGATAGGAACGGATAGCCCGAACAAATGTTTAATAGAATTACTAAAGCTAACAGCCCCAATAAATAAAACACAATTGCAAATAAACAATACAGTTGTTTAACAATTTAACATGATAACAATAATATCGGGCACAAACAGAAAAGGAAATAGTACAAAAAAAGTAGCATTAGCGTACAAAAAATTTTTATCAGAAAAAAATATAGATGCTAAATTGCTTGCTTTAGATGAAGTGGAAGTGTATGAGCGTAATGAAGCTTTTGAAACAATGGAAAACGAATATTTAAAAATGGCAGATAAATTTATTTTTATTCTGCCAGAGTACAACGGTTCTTTTCCTGGTATTTTAAAATTGATGATTGACAATAGTGATGTGGCAAAGGTGTGGCACAATAAAAAGGCATTGCTTACTGGTGTAAGTAGTGGGCGTGCAGGAAATTTGAGGGGCATGGAACATCTTACTGGCTCTCTCTTACATTTAAAAATGACGGTGCATCCAAATCGCTTGCCAATAAGTACTGTGCATACTTTATTTGATGATGCAGATACAATTGTTGATGCAGATGTAATAAAAACTATAAAATCTCAATTAGAAGAATTCTTGCTATATTAAAATAAGGTTAACAAACCTTCAACTTTTAACTTTCAACTTTTTTGTATGCGATCTCCGTTTGGTGTTTTTGTTTTTATTGGCTTAATGTTATCGCTTGATTTTTATTTTTTTCAGGCAGTGAAAAATGTGTCGCAAAATTTATCGCCAAAAGCAAAAACAATTTTATATGGTATTTATTGGAGCATTACAATATTGGCTGTTATAGGTTTTTTATTGTTTGTTTATACCGAGCAAAGTTATCTTGGCCGAAAAGTGCGCACGTATTTATTTTCAATTATTATAGGTTTGTTTTTGGCAAAAATGGTGGCGCTAGTTTTCTTTTTGGTAGATGATTTACGTAGGGGGATACAATGGTTTGCAGGAAAATTATTTTTTAATAATACAGATTTAGAAGGAACCAATGGCGAAGGCATTAGCCGCTCTGTATTCCTTAGCTGGCTTGGCATAGCGGCAGGTTCAACATTGTTTGGCAGTTTAATTTATGGGTATAGCAACCAATATCGATATCATATTAATAAAATCAAATTGGCTTTTGATAATTTGCCTGCTTCGTTTAAAGGCATGCGCATTATACATATAAGCGATGTGCATAGTGGAAGTTTTATGGATAAAAAAGCGGTGCAACATGGTGTAGATATGATTATGAAAGAAGGAGCAGATATGATATTATTTACTGGCGATTTAGTAAATGATAAAGCCACAGAAATGAAAGAGTATATGGATGTGTTTAATCAGCTGAAAGCACCGATGGGCGTATTTTCTATATTAGGTAATCATGATTATGGTGATTATGTTCAATGGCCAATTGAAGGCGTTAGCAAAGAACAAAATCTTATCAATTTAAAAAAAGTACATGCAGACCTTGGCTGGCGTTTACTCATGAATGAATATGTGGCATTAGAAAAAAATGGGGAAGCAATTGCTTTATTGGGTATAGAAAATTGGAGCAACAAAGCTCGTTTTCCAAAACATGGTCGTATGGATTTAGCACATGCAGGTACAGAAAAATATCCTTTTAAAATATTAATGAGCCACGACCCAAGCCATTGGGATGCACAAGTAAAAACCAATTATCCCGATGTAGATTTGATGCTGAGCGGGCACACACACGGTATGCAATTTGGTATAGAAATACCTGGCTTTAAATGGAGTCCTATACAATATGTTTACAAGCAATGGGGTGGCTTGTACGAAGCTACCAAGCAAAAATTATATGTGAATAGAGGCTTTGGTTTTTTAGGTTATCCAGGTAGGGTAGGTGTGTTGCCTGAGATTACAGTGATAGAACTGGGGTGATTTTTTTAATTTTTTGTATATTTACTAAAAGAAATATTATGAATGCCTCACCAATTTTAAAATATACTGCTGAAGAATATTTGGAATTAGAAGAAACTTCTTTAGAAAAAAACGAGTTTTATAAAGGAGAAATTTTTGCTATGGCAGGAGCTTCTATACCACATAATGAGATTGTGGCAAATACTTTAGTTGATATAGGAAGTTATTTGAAAGGTAAAAAATGCCGAATTTACCCAAGTGATTTAAGAATCCACTCCTTAGCCAATTCATTGTATACTTATCCTGACTTATCAATTATATGTGATGAGATAGAAACTATCGGAAAAAGAAAAAACACCGTAACCAATCCTACTGTACTCATAGAAGTTTTATCTAAAAATACCCAAGATTATGACCGTGGCGCAAAGTTTAAATTATACAGAGATATTGAAAGTTTAAAAGAATATATTCTAATATCTAGCCTAGAAACATTGGTAGAAAAATATGATAAACAAGAAGATGGAAGTTGGGTGTTGCACGAATATAAAAGTGAAACAGATACTTTCAAAATAACATCAATAGATTTATTGGTGACAGTAAAAGATTTGTATAGAAATGTAGATTTTGAAAATGTAGAGAATACTGCTTAATTATTTTCAATTCAGTCCCAACAAAATATCCGTAAGCGCAAGCTTATTTTTCCAAGGTATTTGATGATCTGCACCGTGCAAAGTGTTTAGTAAAATAAAAGAAGTATTTTCAATTATTATTTAATTTACAAGTTAAGTTAATTTTAAACTTAAAAGTCAAATAGTTCCTTAGCATTTACACCCAATGCTTTGGCTAAATTTAATATTTGAGAAATATTTGTATTAATAATGCCACGCTCTATACGGCTTACCTGCATTGGTTCAATACCTGCTTCCCACGCAAGACTTTCTTGTGTAAAATTTTTAGACAGACGAATTTCTCGAACCTTTAATCCGAACTTTTTTATACCCGCATCGTCTCTTAAATATTTCACTTCGCAAAACTCACAGCCTCAAAAAAATATTTATAGTCAAATTTGTCTATTTAATATTTTTTATTACATTTACTAAACCTTTCCAAACCAGCTAAATATTTTTTGTGGTAGAAAATACAACCAAAGAACTATCTGCAATAGCCCAAGATTGGCTTACTGCCGCAGGTATAAAAGTAAACGCTTCTTACTGTAAAGAAGCTATAACTACGCATCCTGATTATCCTGCAATGACAGCCATTACAGACTTTTTGGAAGCTGGCGGAATGGCCTACGATGCAGTGCAGGCAGACGCTTCATACATACACGAGTTTAACTACCCATTGCTAGCACATATAAAACAACCTGGTAATGAATACTTGTATTTGGTAAATGATGCTAGCGTGTGGGACAAAGAAAAAACCATTACCGAACACTGGAGTGGCATAGCTTTGTATGGCGCAAAGGGCTGCTCGTGGAAAAATGAAGAAAACGATGCGGCAGAAAAACTAGCACAAAAAAATAAATATATAGCAACAGCCTTTGTAGTGGCAGGGTTGGCGTTGTTTATTGGTTCGGTCTTTATGCTACTTAGAGGTGACACCTCTCAAAGAGGTGTCACCTATGATACGATAGCATATAGCATTTTCGGCTTACTCTCCCTAGCAGGCTTAGCCATAAGCATAGCTGCACTAGGCACCGAGCTTGGCTACCAAAGCAAACTGTAAAACAAGTATGCGGCACAGTAGGCAATGGTGGCTGCGAAAAAGTGCTTGGCAGTAAATTTGCAAAAGGCTTTGCAGGTATTACCCCTGCCGATGCATCGGTATTATACTTTGCTGCACAATTTGTATTGTACTTATTAGGTTGTTTTTATAACCCAATACTAGCTGGTATAATTACAATAGCCTTTGCAGGCATAGCAGTAGCTGCATGGAGCATATACACACAAGCAGTAAAACTTAAAGAGTGGTGTGCGCTGTGTTTATGTATTGTAGCGGTTTTGCTAGGGCAAATAGCCATTGCAACATACTTCCAATTCAATAACGCACTAACAAGTATAATACCTGATTCCCAATTACTAATTCCTTTTATAGCATTCGCAATTACAATACTGATACTTACAATAATTTACCTACCAATAAAGCAGTTAATAAAAACAAATACCAAAAATAAACAAGAAATAGCTTCTTTTAAAAAGTGGAAAACCGATGCCTCATTATTTATGGTGCAATGGGAAAAAGAACCTACTTGCGATAATACAATATGGGAAAATGATTTGCTAATAGGCAATGCTAATGCGCCTATACGTATAACGGTGGCTTGTAACCCGTATTGTGGACCATGTGCAAAGGCGCATGAAGAGCTGGATAAATTGATAGAGAAACATCCTAATACAATTGCTATACAAGTGCGCTTACTATTCAACCCTGCAAGCGCAGAAGATAAAAGAACAATTGCAGTAAAAGCAATATTGCAACAAGCTATAGTTTCGAAAACAAATAATGAATTAAAAGCCATGCTCGCAGATTGGTTTGAGTGGATGGATTATGAAAAGTGGAATACAAAATGGAAAGACATTAATAATATAGATGTTACAAGTACATTATTAAAACATGAAATATGGAATATGGAAACTGGAATTACACATACACCTACTTTTTTTGTAAATGCAAGGAAAATACCTCATAGGTATAGTATAAATGACATTGAAAAAATGATACCACAATTGGAAGATACTTTTGTGGTACTTAAATAATTTCTTGGCCAAAGAAAGAAGGTGATATACAGTAATAGTACCTTTACAAAAGCTATTGCACAAAAATTAAATTTTATAAAAATGAAAAAATTACTAAGAGAGCAAATGAAAAATGTAAAAGGTGGTTTCATCCCTGAAGAAGGGGGAAGATGTGCAAAAGCAGGAGCGTCATGTTACTTTTCTGGAGGAAGTGCCGCAAAAACATGTTGCAAAGGTTTAACTTGTACTGATCAAGGAAATGAAACAGGAAGTTTGTGTGGATAATTATTCCTAACTACTAAAATTTACTTGGTATTAATTTACCAAGTAAATTTTTAAAATTAATTATGAGAATTATATTGATTATTTTTTTGTTGCTAACCAATACGTTAACAGCTCAACCTAAAAAGCCGGATGAATTTATTTTAAAAGGTAAAGTGAATAATATAACGGATAAGTTTATTTACTTTATATCCTATAATAATAATGAAGAAAGATTTATAGACAGTGTAAAAGTTATAAATGGTGTCTTTGAATACAAAGGAAAATTAAATGGGTATCTAAATAGATTTTATGTAAAATTAAATCCTGCAATAAAAAAAAATAGTGATTCTCTGAATAATTTGAATTTACCAATTGATAACTCGATTATGAATCTTGAGTTAGTTATTGGGCAATTTTCTAAATATAAATTAACAGGTTGTATTTCTTGTGATTTACTTAAAAAGTACAACATGAAACATAAAGCTGTATCAGACCTTAGTGAAAAATACCAAAAAGTTATTGAAGATAGTACGGTTGATAGAAGGATAAGAGTAAAGTATGAAAGGAAAGATTCACTTAATTGGAAAAAATTAATTGATGATACTTATAAATGGTGTGCGGAAAATCCCTCTAACAGTTTAACCCCTTATAATCTTTGTGCTTGGGCCGACAACTTTGATTCTAAAAAACTAAAAGTTTACTACAATAGAATAAATTCTGTACAAAAAAATAGTTTTTTTGGAAATAGATTACAAAAAATTATTGAAAAGAAACAATTTCAAGAAAATCAATTAGAGAAAAAAGCTTTTCTATTTGAAAGTATTGGTGATGATAGTTCAATTACAAGCTTAGAAAATATTTCTAATAATAATTATGTTCTGCTCGATTTTTGGGCTAGTTGGTGCAAACCATGTAGAGCATCACACCCTAAATTAATTTCCTTATATAAAAAATATGAAGTAAAAAATTTTAAGCTGATAGGTGTTTCTGTAGATGAAGATATTTTAAAATGGAAAGAAGCTATAAAGAATGATTCAATTTCATTATGGTCAAATATATTAAGTAAAGATATAGCAGATAAAAATCCTATTGATTTAGGAGAAAAATATTTTATAAATGAATATCCAACAAAAATCTTAATAGATGATAAAGGAAAAATTATAGGTCGATATGTGGGAGATGATTTGGCAGAATTAGAAAAAAAGTTAAAAGAAATATTTAAATACTGAAATGAATATAATAAAACATAACCATGAGATATGGACTATAAATAAGGTTCTAAATATTGAGACTTGCAATGATTGTATTGAAGCTGCTGAAGAAGATAATTTATTTCCAAATTCCATTAAAGAGGTGCCATTCGATATCCATAAAAGTTTTAAAAATAGAGTTTTTTTAACAAGCCCTGAACTTGCAAAAATAGTATGGGACAATATATTTGATTTAGCACCTCAAACATATTTAGACTACAAAATTTCAGGATTAAATGAAGGATTTCGATTTTATAAATATCTTACGGAGCAAGAGTTTAAGCCACATCAAGATATCGACTTTGAGAAGTCAGATGTTGAAAAAAGTTTTTATTCTTTGCTAATTTATCTGAATGATAATTTCAAAGGAGGTGAAACTACATTCGAAAACCTTTCTATAAAACCGATTGCTGGTTCTGCTTTAATTTTTCCACATTTGTTATTTCATTCTGGAGCTAAAGTAACCGAAGGTATAAAATATGTATTGCGTTCGGATATTATGTATAAGAAAATATAATTTATCCTTTGCCTTCGTTACTCGCATCCTATTAATCACAATCCGAGGCTTGGTTTTCAACCAGCGGCCAAGTATTAGATAAAAGTAAAACAAACGCAAATAAATTAAAATAGGCGCTTTGCAGGTCAAAAACCAGCTAAAGGCTTCTGAAAGTGGACAGGATAGTTTGAAGCACTAATTATTCTTTACTCAATTTTAATACAATAACTAAAAATATTAATGCCCACTTTCTCTCACTTTCTCCAACGCAACCAAATGGATTGTGGTCCCTCGTGCCTATACATGATAGGCAAACACTATGGGCGTAACTTTAGTGTAGAAAAACTGAGAGAGCTTACAGAAATTGGCAAAGAAGGTGTAAATATTTTGGGCATAAGCGATGCTGCAGAAAAAATTGGCTTTCGTACACAAGCAGTACAATTATCATTAAGCGATTTAAAAAGCAATATAAAACTACCATGTGTTTTGCATTGGAGCCAAAATCATTTTGTAGTGTTATATAAAATAAAGAAGAATGCGTTTTATATTTCAGACCCAGGCAAGAGTTTATTAAAATATTCCGAAAAAGAATTTGCACCACAATGGTTAAGCAACAAAGATGATACTGAAAAAACAGGTATTGCATTAACCCTC
>JAYSOC010000338.1:0-4007 GCA_043723285.1 Ferruginibacter sp.
AATTTGGTGGTTATTTAAAGTTTGAGAGACACAAAAGTTATAAATCTTAAAACAACAAGTGCAAAAAGATTAGTTAAAAAAATGAAATACAATTGTTAAAATAAATTACTTGCCACGATTTTTCATTGCTGGCGGTAAATCAATTACACAACGAAATCCAATATATGATTTAGAGGTATCTTGGTACTCGTAATTACGGGTACTGGTTTGCAGAAAGTAACCAACATCTTTCCAGCTTCCACCGCGGATAACCTTGCGTTTCATGCGGGGAGGATCAGTATCTTTTGCATTCCAGCGAATATCCGGGTTCATATCATGTTGAAAAGTATATCCGCCTTCATAATATAAAGAGGATGTCCACTCAGCCACATTGCCTGCCATATTGTATAAACCAAAGTCATTCGGCCAGTAAGCATCCGCTCTTACTGTATAAAATCCACCATCTTCAGGATAATTGCCACGGCCAGGTTTAAAATTAGCCAACAGGCATCCTTTTCTGTTTCTTAAATAAGGACCACCCCATGGATAAGCAGATTGAGAGCGACCACCACGAGCTGCATATTCCCATTGTGCTTCTGTAGGAAGGCGAAAATCAGATTGTCCTGTTCTTTTTTTACTTTCATTAAACGAAGCTAGAAGATGTGTTCTCCACTCAGCAAATGCTGTAGCTTGTTTCCAGTTTACACCAACTACAGGATAGTTGCCGTAAGACGGGTGACTATAATATTGTTTAGCCATTGGTTCATTGTAAGAATAAGAAAAATCTCTTATCCAACAAAGTGTATCAGGAAAAACACGAATATCTTGTTTTATTATAAACTCTTTACGTTGTACATTGGTATCTCTATTAAAAGCTGAGGCTTTGTAGTCAAAAATTTCTGAATGATAGACAATTTTTGTAGCATCAATTTCTTTTTTACCAAAAATTCTATTGTCAGCAGTTACAATCATAGCATCTATTTTTTCAATAGTTGCTTTATCACTCCATTTAATTTTACTAGCTTTTGTCCAATCTACGTATTCATTACCATCTGAGCCTTGTTTTACATAGCCCATCAATTTTGCACCAATGGAATCTCTTACCCAATTGGTAAATTGACGATACTCATTATTAGTAATTTCAGTAGCATCCATCCAGAAGCCACTAATAGAAACTTGTTTGTTTCTTGCAGTGTAAGCATAATTTACATCTTCATCGCTTGGGCCCATATGAAAAGTACCAGCCGGCACATATACCATACCATAAGGACGAGACATATTATTTGCTTTGCCTGGTGCTACACCATGCAACTGTCCATCGCTACCAATATTTACGTTTGAGCTACTCTTTCCGCCACTACTTTTACAACTAGCTACAGAAAGTGCAATAGATATTACTGCTAAAAAATACAATGACCGATTATTCATTTTTTTTACTTTGAGGGTATGAGCAAATGTATAATAATTCTCCTGCAAAAATCACAGGTTACATAACCAACGCTGTTAATTTTTATTAACAAATCTTAGTTGTGCTTAATAATAACGAGCCATTTTAATAAATATTGTGACTAGATACTGTTAAAATACCTGATTTTCTATAACACTCATTACCTCAGCAGTGGTATCATAGGGCAATTTGCACTCTGAATTAAGGCATAAATATAGTAATGTTTTTTTTAAAATAGGTTTTTCTGCTAATAAAGGCATTAGAGAAACTCTATTTGACCCTTGCAAAATTTTATTTGGTATATAGTGAAGCAGCATTTCTTTTAGTAAAGGAATCATATTAGTACCGATTATTGCGATTTCATTTATACCTGCTGCTATATTTATAGCTTCGGCAGCCCAAATACCAAATGAGTTAGGGTGTTTCGAAATGATAGTTTTGAGGGACTCTATCATGGAAACACTCTTTTTATACCATTCTTTGTTATCAAAAACTATAGAAAGGTAATGTATATTTTTTGCAATAACCGCATTGGCAGAGGGTGTAGCGCCATCATATAACTCTATTTTACGCATAATAACATCTTCTTGATTTTTTGATGTAAAGAAAAAATAACCACTTTCATCATCAGAGAAATGAGTAAAAACATATTCCGTTATTTGTTTTGCTTTAAGCAAATAATTTTCGTTTCCAGTTATTTCTTGTAAGTAGATACTAGCTTCTATATAATATGAATAATCAACTAAAAAGGCTGGGTATTTGGCTTCTCCATCCTTGTATGTATGTGAATAACTTTTATCTTCTTTGATAAATGATTTTTCAATAAATAGAAATAATTCTTCTGCAGCTACCTTATATATATCTTCTTGTAAAATTGCATATGCTTTGCAAAATGCTGTTATTAATAATGCATTCCATCCTAATAAAATTTTATCGTCGGTACTTGGTCTAATTCTTTTATTTCTTTCTGTTAATATTATTTTTTTTGATAATTCAATACTACTTTCAGCTTCTCTTAAAGAAATGTTAAACTCTTTTGCAACATCCTCTAAAGGTTTTAAAATTCTAAGAATATTTTTTTCTTCCCAGTTGCCTTTTTCGGTTACATCAAAATACTTATTGAATAAATCGGCATCTTTTCCAAGTAAAGTATCTGTTTCAATTTTATCCCAAACATAAAATTTTCCTTCCACCCCTTCGCTATCTGCATCTATGGCTGAGTAGTAGCCCCCATTTTCATTTTTCATTTCTGTAAAAAGAAAATTACAAACGTGTGCTACCGCATTTTTATATACATTTTTCTTGGTAAGTAAATATGCATTGCTAAGTGCTACTATAAAAAGCGCATTATCATAAAGCATTTTTTCAAAATGTGGTGCCAGCCATTCTGCATCTGTACTATACCGGCATAGGCCACCAGCAAGATGGTCGTAAATGCCACCATGTAACATTTTTTTTAATGAAAGTTCGGCATGCTCCAAAGCTTTTTCGTCTTTCAAAAAATAAGCACATTGCAAAAGCGCATTTATAGAAAATGTTTGCGGAAACTTTGGTGCTTTTCCAAAACCGCCCTCTTGCGTATCGGCAGTTGCCAATAAATTTTGTGAAATGGTAACCACCTCTTCCTTTGTAAAAGCGGCTTTACCTTCTTCAACTACAATATTGCTTTTTATTTGTGTAAAATTGTTCGATTTTTTTAGATGCGTAATAAGTGTTTCAGCTTGTTGTTCCATTTCACTTCTACGGTTTTTCCAAGCATCATTTATAGATGAAAGCACATCTGTCCACGAGGCCCTGTTAAATGCTTTGGTTGGTGGAAAATAAGTACCTCCGTAAAATGGTTTTGCATCAGGTGTTAGAAAAACATTGAGCGGCCACCCGCCGCTGCCAGTCATAGCTTGTAACGCATCCATGTATATATGATCTATATCGGGTCGTTCTTCTCTATCTATTTTTATGTTGATAAAATGCTCGTTCATAATGGCAGCTGTAGTATCGTTTTCAAAACTTTCTCGCTCCATTACATGACACCAATGGCATGCAGAGTAGCCAATGCTAACAAGAATTGGCTTATCTAAATCTTTTGCTAATTGCAATGCTGCTTTTCCCCATGGTTGCCAATGTACCGGGTTGTGCGCATGTTGTAATAAGTATGGACTCGTTTCATGTATTAGTTCGTTTTTCATAATGTTCCATAAGTTTCATTTAAGATAACGCAAATTTAAGTGCTTCGAGCTTGAAGCAATAAATAGAAATTTAAAAAAGAATAATAAAAATTATTTTTTCTTAGAAGACAATGATTGAAGATATTTATCGAGTGCGCTTACCATGCCTGGAGATTGTGGCACTGGTGCTTTTATATCTAAAGCAATACCTGCATCTTCAGCTGCTTTAAATGTATTTTGTCCGAAAGCACCAAATACATTTCCATTTGGTTTATAATTTGGAAAATTTTCTATGAAGCTTTTTACACCACCCGGGGTAAAGAAACAAACGATATCGTAGTTTTTTGCAATTGCTTTTTTAATATCATTGCTAATTACATTGTATAATACCGGCGTAGCATATTCGCATTTGTTGT
>JAYSOC010000339.1:0-10153 GCA_043723285.1 Ferruginibacter sp.
AAAGAGGAATTGGTATCGCACCCATCTGGCTATGCGCCTAATGTAAAGGATTATTTGAATTGGCTGCAGGCTGGGGTAGATAATTTTGATGGGAAATAACTTGTAAAAAAAGGATGCCAACTTTTAAAAAGTTGGCATCCCTTTTTTATCTACTTTTTTTGAAAAACCAATGTAAGTATCCTCGGTATTTCATTTTTATTATCTTCATCAAAATACTCATCTAATAGCGTTAACTGAAAATTGTATTTTTTTGCTGCATGTAAAAATTCAGAGATGTGATGATTGTAACATTCTACAATTTGTGTACCCTCTACGGTTTCAAATCTTGCATTTGTGCCATTGTGTTGTTTGAATGGATGTAACTCTCCAATATAAACATAACCATTAGTTTTTAAGCCTCCATACTTTACAAATAGGACACCAAAAATTACTTAAACAGCTTTAGATAACGATAAAAAAAGACTATGTTTAGTTCTATTCTAATTAATTGTATTTTTACAACTTAATTAGGATTATGAGTATTATAAATGAACAAAAACCTGTTATTGGTATTAGTTGTGGCGATATAAATGGCATTGGCCCGGAGATTATTGTAAAAACCCTTAGCGATACACGCTTACTAGAAATATGTACGCCAGTAATTTTTGCCAATAATAAAGTGCTTAATTTCTACAGAAAAACATTGCCTGATAATAACCTTACGTTTAACATAGCAAAAGATGCTAGCAAAATAAATACCAAACAAGTAAATGTATATAATTGCTGGGAAGAAGATGTGGCAGTAACACCTGGACAAATGAACGAAACGGGTGGCAAATATGCTTACATAAGTTTAACAACTGCTGGCAATGCATTGAAAGAAAAACGTATTGATGCATTGGTGACAGCGCCATTGCATAAAAGCAATATACAAAGCGACAAGTTTAAACATACTGGGCACACACCTTACTTAAAAGAATTGTTTGGCGCAAAAGATGTAGCCATGATGCTTGTAGCCGATAACATGCGAGTGGCTTTGCTTACAGAGCATGTGGCTATAAAAGATGTAGCTCAGTTTATTACTAAAGATGCTATTTTAAGTAAACTAAAAATTATAAACGATTCGCTTAAAAAAGATTTTGGTATAAACAAACCAAAAATTGCCGTGCTTGGCCTTAACCCACATGCAGGCGATGAAGGATTGGTTGGTAAAGAAGAAAAAGAAATTATAAAACCTGCTGTGGCAGAAGCAAAACAAAAAGGTATATTTTGTTTTGGTCCATATAGTGCCGATGCATTTTTTGCACGAGGCAATCATGAAAAATTTGATGCGGTTTTAGCATTGTACCACGACCAAGGTTTAATACCTTTTAAATCGTTAGCATTTGGCGAAGGTGTAAATTATACAGCTGGTATTGATGGCGTGCGTACATCGCCTGACCATGGTACTGCGTTTGATATAGCAGGCAAAGGCATTGCCGACGAAGCAAGTTTTAGAGAAGCTATTTACAAAGCTGTTGATATTTCAAATATGCGTAAAGAAATTACTACACAACATGCAAACCCACTAAAAAGAAGAAGCGCATTTGTTTTTAAGCATGCTAAGGATGAGGCTATACCGATGGAGGAATAATTTACTTTGCAGCAAAAATAGCATCACTCACACCTTTGTTAATAATGTAATTTTTAAAAGTTATTTCTGCTCTTCCTTTTTTACCTTTTAATGGGTCATTTTTTGGTGGCGGGGGTGGAGCTACACCATCATCAAAATCAAACGTTACACCCTTTGGTAGTTTGTAATCTTTTGCATTAAATGAAAAGATAATTTTATCCGGCAAACCATAATTGGAATAAGTGCTGTAGGTCATTTCTAACTCATAAGTGCCGTTATCTTTTGTGGTGGTTTCTGCTTTTTTTATGAGGCTATTTTTTTCGTCGATATAGACTGTACTTATTTTTACATCGCTATTTCTATCTTGTGGTATAAGTGTGGCTACTCTTAGCAATACGCCATTTATAGTTTCGGTGCCTGCATCTATTACGGTAAATTTATTGGTGCCTGTGAGGTTATTTAAATTTAAACTAACTGCACCTTTTGGTATAAAGGAAATACCGCTTTCGCTTTTTACTTTTAGCTTGTTGGGGTTTTTAAAATACACTTTTACTTTTGCAATGGGTATTTTTAAAAACGCCACATTGGTTTTCATTATGCCTGTGGCTTCGTAATCTGTTACGGTTTCTATTTTTGCTTTTGCTTTGTTTAGTACAATATTTATGTCTTGCTGCGCAAAAGTTTTTATGCTAATTAGCAACATGATGCTGGTTAATATTCTTTTCATATTTTATTTTATTCTTTTTTTAAATGTTGTTTTTTAAGTTGCATAATAAAAGCTCAATAGCGATTTGCTGTTGAACGGAGCGTCGCCAATGAAGCTCAATCAAGGGTTTCAGCTCGTAACCAAAAAATATTTTAACTCAAAATATCTTTTCGCCTAAAAAAGAAAGCAGCTGCGCCAAAGAAAATTCCAATATGTGCAAATAAAATGAATAAACTATTTCTGATGGCAGGCCAGTTTTCCATACTGCCTTTTATGGGTACGTTAAACTCATCGGTAGCTATGTAAAAAAATCCTTTCCAGCCTACAAGGTATGAGGTAAATAAAAATGGTTTTATTGTTTTATCGATAATGGGCACATTCATATTAGAAATAATGGTGCAAATAATTACAATGCAAACCGTGGCAATTATGGGGCCAATAGAATTTTCGGCAAATACAGAAAGTAGTAATGCTAAAGATGCAATTACTGTAAGCGCAATAGTGGCATAACCGAATGCGCAAAAATATCGCCACATAATATCGTCTTTTGTTATTTGCAATATTTCTGATGCATCGCCATGTACTCTAAAAACAAGTTGATCTTCTACACCAAAAATATATCGGCTTAAAAATAATGCTAGTAAAGCCATAAATAATAATAACCCTATTGTATAAATTATAGAGGCAATAAATTTTACCCCTATAATTCTGTTTCGGCTAATTGGTTTTGTAAGTAATAATCTAAGTGTGCCCATGTTTGCTTCGCCACTTATAGAATCGCCTGCTACCAATGCTACTAATATTGGTATTTGTACCAACAAAGTATTTAGAATAATGTAGCACATAAAATTACCGTTGATTACTTTATTTCTATCTATGCTAAAAGTGTCGCCAGTGTTTTGCAACATCATATCTAAATAACTTGCACCGTCTGCTTTAAAAGCGCCATGAAAAATAAAAACGATAACAGCAATGGATACAAAGGCAATGTATGTTCGGGGTTTTTTAGCTATTTTGTATAACTCAATTTGTAAAAGGCTCCACATGCGTATCGTTGTTGGTAAGTGATAAAAAATAATCTTCTAAAGAATGACGAGGTTCTACCGAAAGTATGTTTACTTGCATAGAAGATAATGTGGAAACAAGTTGTGGTACATCTTTTCTATTCATTTGTAATCGTAATCCTTTTTTTGAATTTTGAATAATGGAAGCCCATAGGGTATTTTGTAATTTTGCTAACGCTTGTTCATTATTAGTTGTATTTATTTCTACTAACGTATTTGCTGGGTCTAATAGTTCTGCTACATTTCCTTCTACAATTTTTTTTCCTTTATTTATGATGATCATTCTATTGGCTATAACTTCTATTTCGCTCAATAAATGTGATGATACAATAACCGTTTTGCCCATTTCTTTGCATAATCTTAAAATGAGGTTGCGCATATCAGCTATGCCTTGTGGATCCAATCCATTGGTTGGCTCGTCTAATATGATGAGTTTTGGCTGGTGTACTAGGGCAATAGCTATTCCTAGGCGTTGTTTCATACCCTGGCTAAAAGTTTTTGCCTTACTATTATATCTATCTGCAAGGCCAACCATTTCTAATTGGTTCATTATTAGCGAACGGGTAACTTTTACGCCACTCAGGTTGGCAAAAAGCTGCAAATTATCGTATGCGGATAGGTATTTGTACAAATCTGGGCGTTCAATAATGGCTCCTGTTTCTTTTAGTAACGTATTGTCCCCGATTTCAATTTTTTTTCCAGAAAAATAAATCTCGCCTGTAGTTGGCTTAATAAGCTTCAAAAGCATGCGGATAGTAGTAGATTTACCCGCACCATTTTGTCCTAAGAATCCGTAAATATCTCCTTGATTTACAGTGAATGATAAGTTTTTTACCGCCTCAAAAGTTCCAAAATTTTTTGATAAATCCTTTACCTCTAGCAATGATTTCATATGGTAAAATTACGTTCAAAATTGGGGAGAATAGTAACTTTTTTAAAAAATGTAGAAAAAATACTACGTCTTTATACAATAAAAGTTTTCTTTAGGACGTTTAATAGAAAAGCTACTACAAATAGGGCTTAAAAAACAAAAACGAACAAACGATGAAAACTTTATTTACAATTATTCTTAGCGCATTAATCTTCACTACTGCATCTGCTAACAATTTTGAAGGTATTAAAGTAGGTACAACTGGTAAATCATCTATTGAAGCAAAATTTTCTTCTACAAAAGCAACTACAGCAACTATAACTATTACTAACCAAGCTGGTGTAGTAGTAAATACTCAAAACGTTACGCTTACTAAAGGTAATAACAGCATTTCTTTATTAGATGTTACAACTTTAGCTGAAGGCACTTATACTATTACTTTAACTACTGATAACAATACAACTTCTACAAAATTTGTAAATTTTAAAATGGACGAACAAGCGCTTTAATTTTCACATCAATATATTTTAAAAATGCCACTCTTTAAAAGGGTGGCATTTTTGGTTTTAGTAAGTTTTTCTTTCTTCATCATCTATATGCATACAAGTTGAAAATCATTAAGACTCATTAATGTTGTTTAACTACCTCATAATAAGTGTAAAATAAGATGGTTTTTAGGCGATGCTTTTTCTTGAATATTATAGAAAATCCGCTTTTTCTTAATATTTATGCTTTTTCAAACAAATTTTATAGGTTTAAATCATGTTATTCAGTATATATACACTGAATAACAGGGGGGTTGAAAAAATATTTTCAAAAAAAGACCGTAAAAATACTATTTATCCAAAATGTTTCTTATTTTTACTACATGAAGTAGAAGTGTTACTACAGACGTTAAGTCAAAATAACCTTCTCACTTTGGAAACTCTTATACCAAAAGAGGCTTTAAAAAAACCAAAAACTAATGACGATGAAATCTTTATTAACTATTTTCTTAAGCATATTTTTACTTTCTTCTGCTACGGCTAATTCTCAAGACGGAATCAAAATAGGAACTACAGGCAAATCTTCTATTGCTGTAAAATTTCATTCAAAAAAAGTTACAAAAGCTACAATCACTATTACCAACGAAGCTGGTGCAATTGTGAGCACACAAAATGCTGAAGTTGTATTAGGAGACAATAGTATTATATTGGCTGATGTTGCAAAACTTGAAGAAGGAACTTTTACAGTAATCATGGTTGCTGATGGTAAAACAGAAATGGCCAAGTTTTTAAATTTTAAAATGGATGATAAAGCACTTTAATTTTTAAATAAATTTCAGACACATATACAAAACTGCCGCTTCAATTGAAGCGGCAGTTTTAGTTTTATTATTTAATCTTTATTTATGCATGTAAGTTTGCAATGCATTTACATAATTTTCAAAAGCCTGCACACCTACTTGTGTTATTTTACAAATGGTGAGTGGGTAATTATCTTTAAACTGTTTGATTACTTCTACATAGCCTGCTTCTTTTAGTTTGCTTATTTGTACACTTAAATTACCTGCTGTAGCATTTGTTTTTTCTTTAAGAAAAGCAAACTCTGCTTCTTTTACGCTTATTAGTAGGCTTACTACTGCAAGGCGTAGTTGAGAATGCAATATGGGATCTAACTCTTTAAACATTTGCAGCTTGGTTTTTCTTATAACGGTTCCAGAGTATAATACCGGGTATAAGCCAAGCAAAAAGACCACAGGCAGCCATAAGCAAGTTATCTAATTCGAAGGAAGTGAATATAGAAATGATACAAGCAACCCAACAAAAAATACCACCATAAATCATAGGTTTAAATTTAGTAACGCCGCCAGTAATAAAAGTTGGTATAGCATATAGCATCATAAAAAGTGAAGTGCTTTCGCCACCCATAGGATGATTGCTTATAAAAATGATAGTAAGAAAAATGGAGATACCAAATGTAGACCACACATAACTTAATATTTCGCCTTCATATGATTTAAAATTTTTCTTTCTACTTTCTTTTATTCCAAAAAATATTTGAAAAGAAACTGCAATGACGGTAAGGAGCCATACATCTACTATTTCAAATTTAAAATGAACACTAGTCCAAGTTGCTAAACTACAAAATACAATTATAGCTCCCCAAACCATAGAAGCAATTCCTTTGGTGACATAGCTTTTTTTTGCTTTGCCTATCATTTCATTGATAAGTTTTAGGCTATCTTGTTCGGTAAAATTTTCTTCTTGCATAATTTTTATTTTGTTGCTTCGCATTCTTTTACTAATGTTTCAGTATAGGCTTTTCCCCAATTTGGTGCAATGTCCGATGCTGGTTTAAAAGTTGCATATTTTTCCATTGCTGTTGCTAGTGGAGATGATGCTGTTTTACAGCCACCTCCAAATGCCTCTGGTGTATATTTCAATCCTTGCCCTTTGAGCATGTATGGGCGTGGGTTTGTAGGGTCTTGTTTCATAGCATCAGCCATTGCTTTTTGGCTTATTGGTCCATATTGTCCCCAACGTTGTTGTGGATTTACCATCATTTGGATACTTGCTATCATGCTTTTTATACAACTTATTTCGGAGTTGTTTGGCATTAATGAATCTGCCTTGTTTATAAGTTTTGTAGCATACTCAGCAATGGCATCGTTTCCGCTTTTTTCTTCTTGTGTATAAGAATAATTTACCCGACACAATGCCGCATAATAAAATGGTAGCCATTGGCTTTTTTCGGAAGTGCCAATTCTTTCAAAATTATTGGCAAGGCTAATAAATAGATCTGGCTTTGTAAATGCAGAATCTATTTGTGTAATGTTTTTTTTCATAGCTGCTACAAATTTATCGTTTTGTGCATAAGATGAAAAGAATGCAATGCTGATGATGGAAAGGATGATTAACTTTTTCATGATTATTTTTTAATAGTTATTTATTTTTTAATTTTTGATATTCATTTTCAACAGAAATAGATTTTGGAGAAATATATGCTCCAATATATTGTAAAGCAATGCCCAAACCCCAACCCAACGATGTCCACAATGGCCAAGGCCAATGGCGAATGCCCCAAGTGTAACTATCATCATCTCCAAAATACCATAAAGCCCAAAGAAAAATATTTACAATTATGTAAACAGAAAGGCTTTTTTTAAATTTTGTACGCTTTTTTGCTAGCTCCCAAAGTGCTGCATCTTTTTCGCTGGTGGGTTGTAGTTCGTTTATCATTTTTTAAATTTTGTTTAATAAGAAAATCTTGTGTCTTGTATCTAAAAATCTAATGTCTAAAGATTATTATTTATCGCATCTTGTGTTCTATCTATTCCAAAGCTTAAAAAACAACCTATAAATACAAATCTTTTGTATGGTGGTTCTACAGCTACTTTATTATTATTAATGCCGGAAAAATTGTAACCATACACTTGCTTTTGCCCAAGCAAATTAGAAATAGAAACTACCCACACTGCAAATGTTTTTTTATTGGGCTTACCAAGGTTTGGTAAATAATTCATGCTAAAACCAAGGCTGTTATAATTGATGGTGCGTCCTTCTTCTTTTACTATATATTTGGCTTGTGCATAATCATAACCAATATTGTAATATGGTCTGCCGCTTGCAATGTTATAACTCATGTTAAAACCTGTTTTCCATTTGGTAATAAATTTTTTTGCTACAAACGATGCTGTGTGTGTAGCTGTAAATGAAGGAGCAATTTCTTTGGGGTAATTTAAGTAATCTCTTTTGGTATCTAAGTAAGAATATGAAATCCAATAGTCTAAATTTTTAATGGTTTTTTTATCTCTCCAAAAAAGCTCAAAACCTTTGGCATAGCCATTTCCATCGTTGTTTGTAGCCACTTCTCTACCGTTTGTATTTGGCGATGTTTTAAATAAATTTTTGTATTGTTTGTAAAATATTTCTGTACGAAAAATACCTGCGTTATTATTTTTTTGAAACTGTATAATATAATGCGATGCTTGTGCGTATTTTAAATCGTTGTTTAAAAAAGGCAAATATTTTCTTTCAGGATTTTGATAAAATGTGCCATAAGCAAAACTTACTTGGCTAGCATTTTTTAGTTTATAAGCAATAGAAGCTCGTGGTGCAATATTCCATTTGTTCATAAGGGTTGAATGCTCCAACCTTGAACCAATTTTTATGGCAATATCTTTTGTGAGGTACATATCTGTTTCTGCAAATAAAGCGTTTAAATTATCACTTGCAGTATCTCTAAATTTGTTGCCATTAAATAATGTATAAGTTGTTCTTTCGTTACTGTAAAAATAATCTGAACCAAAGCGTATTACATTTAAGCCTTGCAATTTTTTATCTATCACAACTCTTACTTGTGCATAGTTTGCATTATTTATTATAGCAAAATTTTTACTTGCATATCCCGTAGGAAAAAAGAATTGTTGCTTTACATTATTTGCATCTTGTAGTTCGCCCACAATATCATCTTTATTGGTACTGTAGCTTATGGCTGCATTTATTTTAAAACCGTTACTTATACTTTGTTTCCAACTTATGTTTTGAAAAGTATTTATATTTTCTATAGTGAATGCATTTTTTAAACTCAAAGAATCTATATCTGCATTGCGAATGCCTGTACGATTCCAACTTGTGTAACCATAATATTTTATAAAACCACCGCCTTTTGTTTTTATACGAAAGTTTGCATCTACTTGATGATAAACTGGTGTTTTATAAAAATCTATTTTTTGTGGAATGATTGCAAATGCCAATGCTAAATTGGTATAACCATACGTAACGCCCCATGCTGCTTTTTTATTTTTTGCTAATTTTTGTATGCCTCCGCTAATGCCCAAGCCCGAGATGCTTAGGTCTGCTTGTGTACGCTCGGGTAAATCTTGGCTTTCTAAAATAAGTGCTGCAGATAATGCTTGACCATATAATGCCGAATAACCACCTGTCGAAAAAACGGTGCCTTTAAATAAAAATGGATTAAATCGGCCTCGTGTAGCCACACCTGGCAAGCTGCTGTAAAAGAAATTGTTTACCAAACTACCGTCAATAAAGATTTTACTTTCGGTAGCCGAGCCGCCACGTACAAAAAGCCCTTCTGCCTCGCCTACTTGCTGTGTGCCTGGCAGGGTTTTGAGTACGCCTGTAATTTCGCCTTGGCTGCCTGCAGTAGTTACAATATCCAAAGAGTTGAGCACGGTGCCCTTTTTCTTATCGCTTGCCTCAAAAGCGCCTGCTGTAATAACCACAGCGTTGAGTTCAGTTATGAGTTCTTTTATGGATATGTTTTGGGTTATATTGTTAGCCGCTATATTTATTTTGTTTTTGTATTCTGTGTATCCTGTCATAGTGGCAGATAGGTACTTATCGCCTGTTTCGGTGGTTTGGAAACTGAAATTGCCCAAGGAATCGGTGGTAGTACCGTCGTACGAGTCCACAATAGTAATGCTTGCACCTCTAATGGCTTTATTCTTTGTATCGGTGAGTTTGCCCGAAATAGTTACCTGTGCACTTGCTACCAAACTGACAAATAAGAGCAAAAAAGTAAATAGCTTTTTCATTGTTTGCTAATTTTTCACAAACATAAAGTAGTTTATATTATAAACCAAATAATTTTTAAATACTGCTTTTAACAAAAAATATTTTTTCGATTTTTGCAATGCCTTTTTAACAGTTAAATATGTGTTATACAATATTTTATATATGTTAATGTCTATATCGTAAGCTGCAACAATTGTACACATCCTAAAAAATAAATTTTTTCTTTTGCCTTCGTTTTGTACTTTAGTGGTAGAATTTAATGGGTTAGTAAGTACAAATGGCTGTCAGAAATGATGGCCATTTTGCTTTTTATTCGTTAATGAAATTTGTTTTGTGTGTGACAATAAAATTACAAATCTCCATTTTTATTTTTCTGTTTTTTCATTGCTATCTATTCTTTTG
>JAYSOC010000340.1:0-3996 GCA_043723285.1 Ferruginibacter sp.
ACAATGCATGATAATGAAAGAGCGATGGAGCAATAAAAAATCGTACGGTGTTTTCAAAGCGAAGGATGTGCCCTTAGAAATGCATGATACAATTATAAACAATAACCATCTGCATTATGCAGTGTGTGGCAATGATTCTTTACCTACACTCGTATTTATACACGGAAGCCCAGGCACATGGATGCATTACATGAAATTTATGTGGGACTCATCTATACGAAAAAAGTTTAGAATAGTTGCAGTAGATAGGCCTGGCTTTGGATTCAGCAGTTTTGGCAAAGCTATGCACTTGCAAGAACAATCCAATATGATACTACCAGTGCTAGAAAAATTAAAAACAAACAAACCTATGTTTTTGGTAGGACATAGCATGGGTGGCCCTGTTGCAGTAAAAATGGCAGCAGATAATCCAACAATTTTTAAGACCTTGGTTATTGTAGCTGGTGCAATAGATATAAACCAAGAAAGTAAAGAAACTTGGCGAAAAATTATGAATGTAAAACCATTTTACTGGGCTTTGCCAGGAGCATTTGGGCCAAGCAATACCGAGTTGCTTTATCTTAAAAAAGATTTGATTCCACTACAAAATGATTTTGCAAAAATTACTTGCCACGTATTATTTGTGCATGGAGATAAAGACACTTGGGTGCCCATACAAAATATTGCATACGGCAAAAAGATGATGACACATGCAGCTTCTATTTCATCAGATACATTGCACGGTGCAGATCATCAAATACCTTGGAAAAATAAGCTTGCGCTTACGGATATTTTGTTGGGACTGAATTGAAATTTATTTTTTCTTAAAAACCGCCTTCAACTCATTAAACAACCTATCACTTAACTGTAAATCTTCTGTTATTATTTCTGCTTGTGCAGACAAGCCTTCTGTATAATGCAATTGCTTTTTATAATTTGTTTCTAATCCGTTTGGCAAAATAACTTTTGCTACAAAGCCACTGTCGGTTGGTATTGCAGAAACAAAATCTAGTTTGGCCTTTAAAATACCAAACTCTCGATATGGATATGCATTTAATTTCAACAACACTTGCTCTCCAATTTTTATTTTACCAAAATTTATTTGTGGTATAAACACACGTGCATAGTATTCTGTATTTTCCGGGTTCACAAAGCAAACCGTTTGTCCAATTTTTATCTGACTATTTTCTTGCAAAAACTCTGCAAAGGAAACTTTACCAGCTACTGGCGCAATCAATAAAAATTTGCTTTTCCAATCATCAAGTTGAGCTTTTAGTGTGTTTAAAGCTTGTATAAATATTCCTTTTTGCTGCGCAATATCATTTTCTAACTGCGCCATTTCTTTTTCTTTCTCGTGCTTCGTACTTTCGTTTGTAATGAGCGATGAATTTATTTGAGGAATAGCCATCGCTTTTGAAATGTATTTACTGTTTTCATTTCTATATTCAAAATCGGCAATTACTTTTTCATTATTTAATTTCTTATTAGCATCAAATGTTTTTCCAGCAAGGCTAAGGTCTTCTTGCTGCATTCTTTTTTGTTCTTCAAGGTTGGCATGTAGTCGTTGCAAATAACTTACATCTTGTAGCAACATATTTTTCTTTTGTCTAAAAAAACCGCTTGATAAATATTGCTTGTAGATATTAAATGCTTGTACAAAAACTTGGTAAGACTGTTGCACCTCTCCTAAATTTTTATAGGAGGATGATAACCCAATTAAGTCATTTGTAGCAATATTATTTTGCGCATTATCTATAACTTGAGAGAGTGAAATAACTTCATTATGAACAGCTCTACTTTCTAAAAATCCAATAACGTCATTTTCGTTTACCAATTTTCCTTCTGCCACAGAAAGCTTTACCAGTTTACCTTCTGCTCTTGCCTTTACTTCCTTAGGTGCATTGAGAGAGGTAAATATAGCATTGGCATTTACTACATCTGGATAACTAATAAAAAAAGTAGTAGCCAACATTGATGCAATAATGGCAAGAAAAAGTATAATGCCGTTTCTTACAATCCAACTTGGTTTTTGCGAAATTATTTCTTGTACTTCGGTGGAAAGTAATTTTATATTTCCTGAGGCTTCATTAGATATATTATTTATTCCAATTATTTCTGGCATACTTTTCAATTAATAATTTGTACTTAATAACGCTTCCCTTTCCTATCCTATTTTTCAAACTTATATCTATTGTCTAAATACTAAGTATTCAATACTAAGTACTCTACTCTCCCAACTCCAACTGATTCCTCACCAGTGTAAAATATTCTCCCTTCAATTGTATCAATTCTGCATGTGTACCTGCTTCTGTAATCGTTCCTTTATTTAGCACTACTATTTGGTCTGCATTTTTTACCGTGCTTAATCTATGTGCCACTACAATTACTGTTCTGTTATAAAAAAACTCCGCAAGGTTTTTCATAATTACGGTTTCATTGTTAGCATCTAAACTATTGGTGGCTTCATCAAAGAAAATATAATCAGGATTTTTATACACTGCTCTAGCAATTAAAATGCGTTGCTTTTGCCCTGCACTTACGCCAACACCTTCTGAGCCTATTTTTGTATTAAACCCAAGTGGCAGGCTTTCAATAAATTCTAAAATATTGGCAGTAATAGCTGCTTGCTTTAGCCTTGTGGTATCAATGCTTTCACCATCCACAGCAATGTTTGCTGCTATGCTATCATTAAAAATAAAACTCTCTTGCATTACCACACCAATGGCTTTGCGCCAAGTTTTGTGGCTTAAGTTTTCAATATTATTGCCACCTACTTTTACATTACCTTTTTGTGGCGCATAAAATTTTAAAAGCAATTTTAATAAGGTGGTTTTGCCACTTCCACTTGTACCTACAATTGCAGTTGTTTTTCCATTTGGTATAATAAGGTTTATATTTTTTAAAACGGCATCGTTGCCAGCACCCGGGTATGTAAAAGAAACATTGATTAACTCAATTGTTTTATCTGTAGGAAGTGTAGTGCTTAATAATTTGTCTGATGGTTCTTCATCTGTAAGCGAATGTATTTCGTTTAATCTATCCAAACTTATTTTTGCCAATTGCCAGCTTTGCACAAAACTTATCATTTGTTCTATAGGTCCGTTTAGCTGACCAATGATGTATTGTATGGCAAGCATTCCTCCAAGTGTCATGCCCCCCTCGTGGTTTATAACTGCTTTAGCCGCTAAGAAAGTAATGAAAATATTTTTGCCTTCGTTTATAAAAAAAGCACCTGTTTGTTGCCATTGGTTTAGTGCAAGCCCCTTCATGCCTAGCCTAAACGTACGTGCTTGTAAGCGCTCCCACTGCCATCGTTTTGGTTTTTCGCAGCCGTGTAGTTTTATTTCTTGCATGCCTTGTACTATCTCCATGGTTTTACTTTGCTCTGCAGCAGCTATATCAAATTGTTTATAGTCAAGCGTTTTTCTTTTTTTAAGAAAAATAAATATCCATAAAATGTATAAAACCGATGCAGCTGCAAACACCGCAAATATGCCCATATTGTACATGGCTAGTACCACAGAAAAGATAACCAAGTTAAACAAAGAAAAAAGTGTAGAGAGTGACGTACCTGTAAGAAAATTTTGTATGCGACTATGGTCGTTCATACGCTGCATAATATCGCCAGTTTTTTTGCTATCGAAATAGCTTACGGGCAGCTTCATCAGCTTTATTAAAAAATCAGTGAGTATGCTAATATTTATACGACTGCTAATGTGGTATAAAATCCAACTTCTAATAAAATCCACGCCAAGCCTGCCTGCAAACAATGCTAGCTGTGCAAAAAGCACCACATACACAAAAGGAAGATTGCCAGTATTTACACCAGTATCTATTAAGCTTTGTGTAAGAAAAGGCAATATGAGTTGCAGCAAACTACCAAGCAATAAGCCAAGCATGAGTTGTACAATTAATTTTTTATTATTGTTGTCCGAGATAATTAGTATTTTCTAAAATTAAGCCATTGCAAGTATTGTCAATACTCAAAATTGAAATTCAGGCATAAAATGCGGGTGT
>JAYSOC010000341.1:0-1584 GCA_043723285.1 Ferruginibacter sp.
ATAGGCAACACTCCGCCCGATAATGCTTTTCCTAAAATTAAAATATCGGGTTTTACATTCTCGTGTTCACATGCCAATATCTTGCCTGTCCGTGCTAAACCGGTTTGTATTTCATCGGCAATCATTAATACATTATACTCCGTACAAAGACGTCGCACTTTGGTATAGTACCCTATATCTGGTACTACCACACCTGCTTCGCCTTGTATGGGCTCAAACAAAAATGCGGCTACATTTTTATCTTGAAAAGCTTTTTCCAAAGCAATAATATCATTGAAAGGAATTTTTTCAAACCCAGGCAAAAATGGCCCAAAGCCAGTTGTAGAAGATGGGTCTGTGCTGTAGGAAATAACACCCATGGTTCGACCATGAAAATTATCTTTACATACAATAATTTTTGCTTGGTTTTCTTCAATGCCTTTTACTTGGTAAGCCCATTTACGACTGAGTTTCATGGCGGTTTCTACAGCTTCTACACCAGTATTCATAGGCAATACTTTATCGTATCCAAAATATTCGGTAATGTATTTTTCGTACTCGCCCAATTGGTCGTTGTAAAATGCTCTTGAAGTAAGCGTGAGTGTTTGCGCTTGCTCCGTAAGTGCTGCAATAATTTTTGGATGACAATGCCCTTGGTTTACGGCAGAGTAGCCACTCAAAAAATCGAAATATTGTTTATCGTCCACATCCCACACATACACGCCTTTTCCTTTTTTTAAAACAACTGGTAGTGGATGATAATTGTGTGCGCCGTATTTATCTTCTAATTCAATAAAATGTTGGCTTGCTGTAGATGCATGAATGGTATTATTCATGGTAATAAATTTTTAAAAGTAAAATGATTAAGTTGTAAATATAGAAATTTCACCTCCCATTAAATGTGGAAGGCATAAAGCAATTATCCTCGATGATTGAGTAAATCGAGATTGCTACTGAGAAATTGTGGTATTGTGTAATTTGCTTTGATAAAACAAAGATATGCCTTTAAACTGTTTGGCAAAAATAATGAGCAGGGAAATTAATATTGGTTGACATTTCTTTTTCAAAAATACCAAAAACTGTACTGCCACTGCCACTCATTGCACTATAAATAGCACCATTTTCGTACAACACATTTTTTATTCGTTCTATTTCAGGATATTTTTCAAAAACTGGTATTTCAAAATCGTTTTTAATACTGTTTTTCCATGTACTAATTTCTTGTTTTATTTGATGTTGTAACTCGCCAATAGGAGAGAAGTTGTTTGAATGTAATGATGCAAAAGCATCTGCAGTATTTACATGTATGTTGGGATTTACTACCATTGTTTTGTAAGTAGATAAATCAATATTTAACTCTTCTAAATTTTCTCCACGCCCTGTAGCAAAACATGGTTTGTTGATAATAAAAAATGGACAATCGCTACCCAATTGTAAAGCGTACTCTATTAATTTTTCTTGAGAAATATTTAAATGAAATTGTTTATTGAGCAATAATAAAACTGCCGAAGCATCTGCCGAACCACCACCCAAACCTGCACCCATGGGAATATTTTTGTGCAAGTGCATTTTTACATTAGGAATTTGTGGGAAATCTTTTTTGAG
>JAYSOC010000342.1:0-1578 GCA_043723285.1 Ferruginibacter sp.
GGTTGTTATTTGCCCCCAATCAAATCCCACAAATTCCCGTACAAATCAGCAAACACTGCTACTTTGCCATACTCTTCCACTGAAGGTTCTCTCACAATCGTAATATTATTTGCTAATAAATTTTGATAATCTCTTTCAAAATCATCTGTGTGTAAAAAAAGAAAAACTCGGCCACCAGTTTGGTTGCCTACAAATTTTTGCTGTTCTTCATTTGCAGCTTTTGCCAATAATAAATTGCACCCAGTAGAATTTTGTGGGGCTAAAACTACCCAGCGTTTTGTGTCACTCAGTACAGTATCTTCAATTAGTGTAAAATGTAATTTTTTTGTATAAAATTCAATTGCTTCATCGTAGTCGTTTACTACTAATGCTATTTGTGCTATTTTTTGAGTCATATTATTTTTTGGCTGGTTCTGGTTCTAAAATATTTTTACTAAGTACATAAAAGTTTTTATTTACAATCAATGTTTTTCCATCGTACCATTTGCCAAGTTTTATTTTTTTCCATTGGGTAGTTGGTGTAATCCATTGTTCATCTTTTCCAAAAGATACTTTAATCGGCAAGTTTAAATTATCTACCACATTTATCCATCTATACAAAACTTTTCTTCCTTCAGGTTTATATTCTAGCAAAGGTACTTTTGTAGTGCGCAAATATTGGTTAAAAATACCTGTAAGATCTAATTGTAATTTTTCAACGATGTAATTTTCTATCTCTTGCGTAGTTACGGTTTTGTGATAAAAATCTTTGTTGAGCCCAATTAACATTGCTCTAAATTTCTCATCATTTTTTGTAAGTTGGCGTATAAGGTGCAACATGTTGGCGCCTTTGTAATACATATCACCACTGCCTTCTTTGTTTACGCCGTATGGGCCAATTATTGGCACATCATTATCTATATTTTTTTGGATGCCTTGTATATATTTTTCTCCTGTTGCTTTGCCCCAATAATATTCTGTAAACAATGTTTCGCTATAATTTGTAAATCCTTCATGTACCCACATATCGGCAATGTCGTTTGTACAAATGCTATTGGCAAACCACTCGTGCCCGCTTTCATGTACGATGATAAAATCCCATTTCAACCCTTCGCCACTGCCAGATAAATCTCTTCCTAAATAACCCATTTTGTATTCATTGCCATATGCAGTGGCACTTTGGTGCTCCATACCCAAA
Source organism: Ferruginibacter sp. (assembly GCA_043723285.1). Lineage (GTDB taxonomy): Bacteria > Bacteroidota > Bacteroidia > Chitinophagales > Chitinophagaceae > Ferruginibacter. Next base: position 1,178 of record JAYSOC010000342.1, read on the forward strand.
TGTGGCGCATCTACTAGCTTGTAGCTATCTTCATAAAATGGATATGGGCCAAACCAATATTCAAAAGCCTTCATCATTTTTGGCGCATCCATAAATTGTTTTTTTGCTTTTTCAAGGTTGTAATCTAGCACCCAATAATCCATATCTAAATTACCTTTTAGCCCAGCATATTTTTCTGAAAAATGTACATACTTTCCAATGTAAGGAATGATGCAATAATTATTTATCGGATTTTTTACTTTCCAAGTGTACATGGTATTTCCATCACCTAATGATTTTTTTTCGGTTAGTCTTCCATTACCAACTGCTACCAAACTATCGGGTACAATCATGCGAAGTGTAGCGCCACTATCTGGTTTGTCGCTTTGTATATCTTTGCAAGGATACCACACACTTGCACC
>JAYSOC010000343.1:0-10086 GCA_043723285.1 Ferruginibacter sp.
GCACCATTGGCTTGCATAAACTCCATGGCTTTTTGTATGTAAGAGCCTTGGCAATCTTCGAGCGCTATATTGTTGTATAAAAATGATGGACTAAATGCAATACTATTGGGATCTTGCCTTGTACTTGCTGCATCTAAAATGGTACGTGCTGCATATGCACTGCTCCATGCTACGCAACTTCCTTGCTTGCCTTGGTTTTGTCGATTAGGCGCAAACGCAGCAAGGGAAACCATTTCAGGCAAAGGGTTTTTTGTATTATCATCTTCAAGCCCTTCATATACTTGTGCTTTTTTTGTTTGCTCTGCATCGAAATTGTAACCGCTTTCGGAGAAATTTTTATTTGTGCCTCCTCCACCAGTTAATGAATTAATAGGATTGCAACCTGCTGGTAAAAATTTCCATATTAAAAATATGGCAAGTGCTACCATTAAAATAGTTTTCAATCCGCAACCTCGCTTAGGCGGTTGTGAGCCATCTGAATTTGATGAATTACTATTGCCTCTGCCTCTAAACAAACCAAAAATTAAAGGCAAAAAACTAAGTAAACTGCCGATGTTTAATCCACCACCACCACCGCCTGAGTTTCCACCACCTCCACCGCCACCAGAATTATCATCAACATAATCGTCTTGCCCATTTGGGTCATCTACCATGTGTAAAGCCATTGTAATAAGTTTTAGAGTTTAAAATTATGGAGTTTTGGGGAAATAGGGGAAGAAAGTTTTAGGGAGATATTTTTAAAGACATTAACAGCTTTAAGAAAGAAATTTACATAACTTTATTAAAACTATACATATGAGAAAATTCCTAATATCATTTATATTTTGTGCAACAATAATATTTACTTCTTGTAATGCTGATACCAAAAACAACAAATTAATTATTGGAAAATGGAAAGGAGTGCAATGGGTGGCCGATGGTAAACCTTTAAACAGAAATGTAGAAACGACTTACTTTACTTTTTCCGATAAAGGAACTTATACTTTTGAAAACAATGGTACAGTAGAAGCGGGAACCTATAAAGTAGAAATTGATAATTTATTTACAACAGCCAAAGACAAGCAAGAAATAATGGTAAAAATTGTTAAACTAGCAAATGATAGTATGGTATTTGATATGAACAATGGTGGACAAGCGGAGACATTAACGTTGGTAAAGAAATAGAGATGATAAGAAATTTTATAATTCCATTAGTGTCAATTTTATTTTTTTCGTGTACTGAAACAGGAAAAATAACTTTTGTTGAGTATAAAAAAAATGAAGAAAAAAAAGAATTAAAGAAAATAATGATTATCGGGGCAGGCTCTACAGATACAAGATTCTTTCTGGATATGCTTATAAATAAATTGACAGAAGATTTCAAAAAAAAGAAAATTAAAACTGAATACAATTATATTGGGAAGATAAACAAGGATAGTAGTATAAATATAAAGTCAATTTTAAATGAAGGATATGATGCCTTTATTTTTTTTAACCCGAAAGACACTTCAAAAATTAATATTGATGAATATCAAAATAACAACAGTATATATCTACCGTCGTTAAGTAATAGCAGAATAAATTACCAAACAAATTCGAGAACTATACTGTATAAACAATCATTTGAAGTAGCCCTGTATGTACCCAAAGAAGGCTTAAATTCAATATGGGAAGCATCATTAAGAATAACGATTGATTTTACAAATCAAAAAAGTTATGAAATTATATCAAAAAAACTATTAACTAGTTTTAAACAAAACAAATTGATTGATTAAAGAATATTAAAAGAAAGTTTAAAATTATTTTTATACCTAATAGCATAACAAAATGCTACTTATTCTCATCCAATATTTCAAACTTTTTTGTGATAGAATTACCTTGCTCATCAGTAATGGTAATCGTATGCAAACCCTTGCTAGGGCTTAATGCTAGCTGGTGATAATGCTGTGTAGTGCCTGCAAAAGTATTATCCAATGTCCAAAATATTTTTGCTTCATTGTTGCGGTGTGCAGCCGTAAAAATTGTTTTTCCTTTTACGCCATCTATTTCTTTTGGCACAAATATTTTTAATTCATTTTGTGGGTAAATGAGTTCCATTTGTTTTTGTGTTTCTACTACGGTGCAGCCTTGTTTAAATGCTGGTAAAATTTTATAATCTGCATTGCGTTGTTTGTAATAAAACTCCATTGTAGGTGGAAGCACAAACCAACTTTTGTGTAGCATATTAGCTGGCGCATCGCAACTTTCGTTTACCTGAAAAAATCCAGTGGCATCTAGCTGTATAATTTTATGATAAGGGCAAAGTGGCGAGCGGAAAGCATTTGGCGGCATAAATAATGTATCAATATTTTCACAATCTACATTTGCACGAAAACCAGTTTGTCTGCACACAGGCACATACACATAATTGTACGTAGGTTTTTCAAACCAATTTGTTTGTGGTAGCAATCTAAAAATATCAAACATAGCTGGCGCCGCTGTTTGCACACCTATGAGCCCTGCACGTCCCTCACCTGTTGTGTTGCCTGCCCACACTGCCACCACATATTTCGGTGTTACGCCAATTGCCCATGCATCTCTAAAACCAAAACTAGTGCCCGTTTTCCAGGCTATTTTTTTGGAAGATGAAAATTGCTGCCATAAACCTTCTTCACCCGGGCGCATTACTTCTTGCATGGCTTGAAAGGTGAAGTAGATGGAAGTAGGGTCTAAGGGAATTGAGGAATTGGTGGTTGGGAATTGGGAATTAGAATTTTTTTGCAAACTTGTTTCCCAATTCCCAATTCCCAATTCCTTGCTTACATACTTCGCACTATGAAAATCCTTACTATTTGCAATTCCTTTATTTTTTGTTTGATGATTGAGCGTGCGTGCAAGTGATGCATAAACACCCGCTATGTCCCACATTTTTACTTCACAGCCGCCGAGTATTAGACTGAGCCCATAAAAGTCAGCAGGATTTTTTAATGTTGTAATGCCGCACTGTTGCAAGGTTTCATAAAAGCGTTGGTATTTGTATTGTTGCAATAATTTTACGGCGGGTATGTTTAAACTTCTACTGAGTGCTTTGCTTGCTGGTACTGCACCATCATAATCCAAATCAAAATTTTGTGGTGTATAGCCTCCTATTTGTGTAGGTACATCTGGCACCAAACTATTGGGCAATAAACTACCATCGCTTAGCATGGCTGCATACAAAATTGGTTTTAATGAACTGCCAGGGCTGCGTGCTGCATTTATCACATCCACATCGCTTTCTATATTTTTATTTTGTGGTTGAAAAATATTGCCAACATAAGCCAAGGTATTTCCTGTTTCTACATCTAGCACCAAGGCACACATATTATTGATGCCATTGCTTTTTAAAACTTGTTGGTGGCGCAATACAATATCATTTACGTTTAATTGCAATGTTCCATCAATGGTCGTTTTTATTTTTGATGAACCTGTTTTATTTTCAATTCTAAATCGTTGTAAAAGATGCGGTGCATTTTGAGGTAGTGGTACTGGTTTATCTGGCAGCAATTCTTGTTTTGATAAATCGGCTTCTTCTTTGGTAATTTTATTTGCAGCTGCTAGTTTATCCAAAAGTGCATTTCGCTTTTGCAAAAGTATAGCTCTATTTTTTCCTGGGTGAACAAGCGATGGTGCATTGGGCAATACAGCAAGCATGGCAGTTTCGGCCCAACTGAGTTTATCGGCACTTCTTCCAAAATATCGCCAAGCAGCAGCATCTAGCCCGACCACATTGCTCCCAAATGGAGCATGGGATGCATACAATCCTAAAATTTCATTTTTATTATACGAAAACTCTAATCTTAAAGCAAGAAAAGATTCTTTTACTTTATTCCAAATACTTCTACTATCATTTTGCAAAGCCATGCGTATTACTTGCATGCTAAGTGTGCTGCCCCCTTGAGTAGTTTTGCTACCAGTTGCATTTGCTTTAATGGCTCGTGCAATGGCGCTCATGTCCACACCTGCGTGTAAGAAAAAACGCTTGTCTTCGTAAGTAGTAATACAATCTACAAAATGCTGCGGCACATTTTTATTGTAAGGAAAACGCCATTGCCCATCTGCTGCTATGGTTGCATTTAATAAATTTCCATTGGCATCTTCTATTACATAACTGGTGGGTGTTTTAAAAAGTTTATATGGAAGTATGAAATAGAAAATGATAAGAAAAATAAATACGAGGGAAGCAAATATTTTTTTCCTTCTTGGGATATTATGTAAAAAATTAATTTTCAAATTTACTTTGTAACTTTTTTAATTATCGCCTAAAATATTTTTGTTTATTTTTTAATTTGTAAAATTAATCTATTGCATAACAAAAGCTAAATAGATATTTAACTGTTGGAGGGCTGGCGGATAGAAGTGAAAATCCATTTTTGCCTGCCTTTGAGGCAAAAAAGATTGGAACGGATTGCCGCAATCCCCCAATTCTGCGGGATTCATTAAAGATATGCAGTTCACAACCCCCATAAAATATCAAATTTAAAAAATGTCAAGCTCAGCTTGTCGAAGCTGGTTCTATTTAAAGAAAAGTATAATTTATTTAAACCCTTCTTCGACAAGCTCAGACTGACATTTCATTTATCAAGCCTACTTCCCACTCACTACTTCCACCCATCGCCCATTAGTAGCCGCAGAAATGGTGTTATCGTACATGGCTCTGCAATCTGTAGATGCCAAAAAATAACGACCAGGGTACGACGCATTCAGTTGCACATAATAAGTGAGTGTTTCATTTTGGCGAATACCAAAATAACTGTAAACCCTGTCGTCACGCACATCTTGATACTCACTTGCCGATGATTTAAAAGCGCCTTCTCCATCTATCATTCTAGGATTTAAAATTTCCCAACCACTTGGAAAAATTTGTGATAACGCCATTTGTGAATAATATTTACCGCCAGTATTTTTGATGGTAACCTTTGCAATAAAATCTGTGCCTTGCGCTAGTTTTGAAATATCTACCGCCGTTCCATTTTGCGAAATGTATGCAATACTCATATTTAATGCAGTAGAATTGTTTGCCGTTTTTATGGTATCGCCAGTGAGCGGTTGCCCTTGTGTTATAATTTTTACATACAAAATATTATTACCACTGTTTGTAATGGAAGTTGCATTGCTGCCATCTTTCAACACAATCGGTATTTGTTTTATATACGAGCTTGCAATAATATTTTCTGCCTTACCAGCAAGATTTGTTGCCGCCATTATTTTTGCTCCGCTTGCATTTTTGCCACAATATTTTGCAATAGCAATTAAACTGTACGCCGTTGTTTGTGTGCTGTACCAACTATCTTCCGATAATTTTGCAGCCACTACTGTAAGCACTGTTGTTGCTTGCGTTTTTCTTCCAAGCAATGTGAGTGTTTCTAGCACCATGGCTTCATCTCTTAAATCGGAGCCGTATGTAAATCCTGCATAGGTTCTTTGCGGAAAAGTTGTCGGCAATCCTGCAATTAAATCTACCGCAATATTATCTTGCCCTGCCAATTTATATGCTGCTGCTAAACGCCATTTTGCTTCTTGCGATAAATATTTAAATTCTCGTAAGCGGTTCATAGCGCCCATGTCTGCTGCTTTTGCGAGTGCTAGTGTATAGAGCCTGTATGCTTGTGCTAAATCTGCCCCGTAAAAATTATTCGAATTTACAACCCATGCATTTGCTTTTCCTTTTTGATAATTTTTCCATTGGTTAAGTACATAATCGCTCACTACATAACCATTGTTTTGTGCTTCTACTAAAAAATGCCCTGCGTATGTACTTCCCCAATCATCACTTTCTGGTGCACCAGGCCAATAACCAAAACCACCATCTGGTCTTTGAAAATTATTCAATTTAGCAATAGCCACTTTTATATTTCTATCTATACTTGCTTTTTGAAAATCGGATAAATCTGTTAATTGACTCAACATTAATTGTGGAAATACAGATGACGTTGTTTGCTCAATACAACCATGCGGATATTCGATTAAATAACTCAACCGCTTTTGCAAATTCATAGATGGAATACTAGAAATTTCCATTACTGATGTACCCGCAGATGCAATACCAATAGGCGATACAGCTGCACCCCATTTTTGTCCTGGTTGCAATGTTATTTGTTGCACATTGGTAATAGTTGGATTTGGATTACGTACATCTAATTCAATTTCGTCGGTAGCTTTTTCATTGCCACTACTTGCACTTACTTTCATTTTGCCAATACCAGTTGCATTTTTTACACGCACATCAAAGTATGCTAGCTGCTCTCCTACTTTATCAAACGTAAGCGTTAGTGTAGGCGCACCAACAATTTCTAAAAAATTATTTGGTTGCATGGTTACGGTTACATTTTTGATATTATTTTCCATTGCAAAAATGGTAACAGGTAGTTTAATAGTTTCACCAGGTGCGAGCACACGAGGCATAGTAGCTAAGGCCATCAAAGGTTTTTTAACCGTTACTGTTTTTTCCGAAAAACCATAACTACCTTTGTGAGCCGCTACCACCATGGTTCTTACAGAGCCTATATAATTTGGCATCATAAAAGTTTGCGTTTGTGTTTGACCGCTACGCAAAGTAAATGGCCCAATATATTTTACGACAGGTTTAAATCGATTGGCTTTTTTTTCTTTCACAGGCCCTGCATCTTCATCACCACCAATTGTTAGTATTCTTTCTAAATCGCCGCCCCAAGCACCTATCACTTCATCAAACATATCAAAACTTTTTACTCCGAGTGCTTCTCTTGCATAAAAAGCTGCGTGTGGGTCTGGTGTTTTAAAACGAGTAAGGTCGAGCAAACCATCATCTACCACTGCAATGCAATACGTCATTTCCTTACCATTTTTTTCACTCACTTTTACCGATACATTTGTTTCGGGTCGCACACTTGCATTCATATTTATTTGTGGTGTAAGTACGGTGTTTTTATCTTCTACAAAAATGGGAACAGAGCCGTACATGCGTATGGGCAAGTCGTTCACGGTTTGTGCATGCGGTTGCAACAAGCTTATGGTTGCATATACATTTGGTGCCATTGTACCATCGGCTTTAAATTTTACTACCGTTTGCCCTTGCGTAGTTTCTTGCCAAAAGGTTTTTACAACTTTGCTACCACTTTCCAAACTTATTAGCATCCTTCCACCTTTTGCAGAAGGCACCGTTAGCTTTATTTCTTCGCCTACATCGTATTTATTTTTATCGGCACTAAACGAAAGCATACTTGCTGCTGACTGATCATCGTCTTCGCCACTTCTGCTTTGCCAGCCTGGTTCATCTACATAAAAGGTGCTACCAGTTATATGTCCACTCAATTTATCTTTTACCAAAATTAAATAACGCCCCCATTCTGTTGCACCTGTTTTAAAACTCCATAAACCCTTGCCATTGCTCAATCTTACGCTGTCACTCTTTATTAGTTTATTGTATTCATCCTGCGTAAAATTGCTAAAATTATCGCCTCCAGCATCCCACCACCAGCGCCATTGTATTTTGTAAAATTGTACTTCCACGGTTTGGTTTCCTGGCAAAGCATTTCCTTTATCATCTACATCTACAATTTCTACATTGTGACTTTTTCCAGTAAGCAAATAATTAAAAGGTTGCTCTCCCTTTGGCATTTTTATACCTGCATACGATTTGTACGGGCTGTATTGTATGCTCATATTATCAATGCTAAAACTTCCACCGGGTTCAAAAACTTTGGTCAATAAACTTGCAGTAAGCATGCCTGGTGCTGCACCAACTGTTTGAAAATCGGGTTTTAAATTGGCATCGCCATTTTCATCTAAAGTGCCATCAAAAATTGTTTTTATTTGTGTAATGTAATTTGATGTTGGATTATCAAAATCAAAATCGGGAAATTTTGTAAAGCTTGTTCCTCGTTTGCTTAGCGTAGCATCTATTTTTGCTTTTAAATTTTTACCCGGACTGCCAAACAACCACTTTGCATTTATTTTTCCTGTGTTGGTGCTATTCACGCCAAGCATAGCATCAGCACCAAAATCCATATTTATTTTTAAACGGTTGGGCATTACCGTTTCTATTTTTATTGTTTTTTCAAATATTGCTCCACCAACTTTTACTCGTGCCAACCAATTTCCTGTGGGCGATGATGCATCTGTATTTGTTTTAAAAACATTGAAACCATCTGTACCATTGGGTTGTACGAGTTTTTTAAACAACTGCCCTTGCGGAGAAATTAAACTAAATTCTACGGGCATATCTTTTGGCAGGTTGCCAGTTTTATCTTCTAAAATACAATTAATGTACATCGTATCGCCTGGCCGCCACACGCCTCTTTCTCCAAAAATAAATCCTTTGATGCCGTTTTTTATTTCTTCGCCACTTACATCAAATTTGCTCAAAGTAAGCGAACTTCCATCATCTAATTTTAAATAGCCTCGCTCCTTGCCTTTTTTGGCAATCAACAAATAGGGTTTTTGTTTTAAAGTTAATTTGCCAAAACCATCGCTGCTCGTGCTTCCTGTGCCTATTACTTGGTTTTGATAATCCATGGCTACCAAATCTACACCACTCATTGGCTCGGTAGAAATAATGCTACTAACCGCCACCATCAATGCATTATCGTTTCCTTTTTTTGCAGTAAGTCCAATATTGCTTGCTAAAATATTTCTACTACTCCACCTATCTTTATTAAAATACGAATTGCTTGTTGGGTCATCTTTTCTTTCCCAACTATACCCACGTGGATAATAATTATCATAATTGTCCCAAAACTCATCGTAATCATCTTTGCCATTGTTATCGCCATAATAATTTCCTTCATCTTCATAATATTCTTCGCCACTATTTTCTTCTGTACTCAACGTATCGCTTGCCATTTTTGTGTATAAAGAATACGATGGTCTAAACCCAATGGTAACCCTGTAAATAGCGCCTGGCTCAGTTTTCAGAAATTTATCTATGTCTAATGAAAAGCGTTGTTTGGTATGAAGGTCGAGGGTTTTATCATCATCCAATCGCAATGTTTTTTGTACAATGGGTTTTGCAACACGTCGCAGTTCTTGATCGCCACCGAGTTCGTTTTGCTGTAGAAACTGTGGAACATTGTTTTCAAAAATTTTGATAATGCTAATATCCACTGCACTTAAATTAATGGCATCAAAAGGCAAAACCAACTTGCCCGATGTTGGTAAAATATTTCCCTTCCCTAAAATTTTTGCCGAAGGTTTTTTATTTTCAAAAATAATATTTGATTTAAAACCTGTGGCTAAAGATTCGCCCCAGCTATCTTTTATGCCTGTGTTTACGTTCACCGTATAATTTCCATCCAAAGGCTTTCCAGAAAATAATTTTACTTCGCTGCCATTGATGGTATAAGCCACATCGGTTTCGTTGGCTATTGTTACCAATCCTGTAAGGTCTTGCCCTACTGCTATTGGCTCACTAAACTGTACCGATGCATATTGCTGTGCATCGTTTACTGGCGTTACGTTTAGCACTTTAAAATCGCCTTGGGCTGGTACAGCAATTTCTTCACTGCCCACAACTTCCATGCTCATTGGCTTTCCATTCCATTTTAAATTTAATGCTGTTTCCTTATTGGCACTGCGTTCTACTCCAGTAATGGTATAGCCATGGGTTTTACCAGCGTTGGAGTGTTGCCATGTTATTTTTAGGTTTTTATTGTTTTGCGATGCGGCTAAAATATTTTCAATTTGCTTATTGTCTTCAGCATCGGCAGTATTCAATTCGCCACTTAAAAACATTTTGTTTTTAATGGATTCAGCCCGCAAACCATTATTCGTTACTTTAAAGGATGGTTTGGTGGTTTGAAAATTAAATTTTAGCTCATCAAATTTAGATGGCACTTTGGTTACTTTGCCAAGGTTAAAATTTACTTTATATAATTTATCTGCATCTAGGTTTTTTTCTGGTTTAAATTCTATTGTACGTGCATCTATCCATGTGGCATTTCCTTTTACACTTGGCGACAGTTCAAATAACTTATCGCTTACTGGTTGCCCTACAGTATGCGTGGTGGCTGCATCTGTAGAGAGTTGCACACGCACGCTACTCGTTTTGGAAACGATGCCCGTGGTGTAGGCTTCTACATATTTTGAAAATTCAGGATCTACATCCAACCA
>JAYSOC010000344.1:0-10078 GCA_043723285.1 Ferruginibacter sp.
ATTATCGTTTATGGTAAGCAAGCAAGTTTTACATGTGCTACCAATAATAAATTGTCTGGCAGTTGTTACAATATTTTTTTCTTTGGTAAGTTCTACTAAGCGTATAAAAGGATTGTCTTGCGCATATGCTTGTGCGCATATGCATAGGAAGAATATAAAAAAATATTTTTTCATGTTGTTTCATCTAGGGAATAAAAGTAAATTGTTTAGCTAGGAATAACACGAATTTACATAAATAAAAAACGAAAGGTTTATGAAATAGTTTTGTAAAAATATTTTCCATCATTTTCAAACTGCATTACCTTAAAAAACTTGGCGTATTTATTAACAAGTGTATTATCGTACAAAATTCTTTTTATACCTTTTGTAGATAATTCTTTTTGCTCTTTTTCAAAAAGAAACTTGCTTACTTTATAATCTCTGTATTTTTTTAAGGTGTAATTTATTAATACGAGTGCATCGCCATTGTCGAGCACCTTCACACTAAAAATGTTTGCTATCACCAAATCTCTCAGTACAATGTAGTTGATATTACCCACCAGTTGTGCTGCATCAAAATTTGGATAAAAACTATCAATGTCATTTTTATAAAAAGCAATAAATTTCTCAATTAATTTTTCATCGCCTTTTATTTCTATTAATTCAAAATCTTCTCTGTGTTGGTGAAGTTTATTAATGTAAAAAACATTTATGCAAAATAGAATACTATTGGTAATGATAACAGGCCATACATTAAAAACAAAACCATACACAATAAAGCAAACGCCACCTAAGAGATTATATACCCTAAATTTCATATCGCCATTTACCAGCAGCGAAATAACCAAAAATAAAGATGCTAAGTAGCCAATATATGGTGCTATTTGTAGAAACATATTATGGCGTTAGTGTTATAGACCCAGTAACAGTTGGCTTACCCGCCATAAAATAATAAATTGTAACTGGGCCAGTGCTCATTGTATCTTTTTTATAATAATAAGATGTATTATCCGCTATACCTTGTTTGTTTATGAAAACACTATCGTATGAATAAATACCTTGCGCTGTACCAGATTGATTTACGAATGTAAACGAAGATCCTTTTACAGCAGTAATATTTGCTGGCGAAAAAGAACTTTCTTTTATGGTAATATAATTGGTAGGCAGCAAACCTCCTTGTGCTTCGGGTATGCCCTTGCCTTCTTTAATGCAAGAAAAAAAAGTTATTGTCGAAAAAATGAATAATAATAATCTGTGTTTCATAAAGTTTATTCTACAATTGGGTTACAATGTAATAAAAAATATGCAATTTGTGAAAATTATGAACATAAGTACAAACATGCATTTTAATTTGTAATTTTATTTTTTAAAATAAGCTACATGAAATATTTAATGTTTCCAATATTATCCTTATTATGTTTTGTTGCATGCAAAAAGCCAGCAATAGAAGCTATTAATACAAACAATACAAAAGATTCACTCACTTATCAGCCAAAGGTGCCAGGCTCGAGGTGGATATATGTGCGCACCGCTCTAGGGCAAAATGTTACCTACACTTTTACAAGATTAACTTATGATACTAGTGCCTATGGAAATTCATTTCCAGTTTTTAGCAGCGATGTGGATCCCAATCAATATATACGCCAAGATGTAAATAAATATTATACTATACTAACTGGCTCTACACTCAGGCCCGAATTGCTAGTACTAGATGTTTCAAAAAATGTAAACGAAAGTTGGATTGGAGGTACTAATGGAAATGATACATATACCTACACCATTAAAGATAAAATACCTTCTTATGTGCTCGATGGTTTTACTTTTAAAAATGTAATTAAAGTGTATTCGGAACGTACAACAACATCTGGAGGCACAACAACTGTTACTTTATCGGGCAATGTATATTATGCACAAGGTATTGGCCAAATACAATTAGATGGCTACGTTGTTGTAGCTGGTACACAAGTGCCCGTAACTACAAAAGTGATTAATGTAGATTTGAAATAATTACAATTTTACAATCTTCAAACTAACAAAAGGTGCAATTACCATATTTCCATTTGCAATAACACTAGCATTTACTGGCGTCATTAAACTAATTGGTTGCTGTGGTAAAGTGGTAGGGTTTGCATAGCCAAATACATCACCATCTTCTGTGCCTGCATCATAGCCATATACTGGTATTGTTATTTCAGTTATCCATTTTCCATTTTGTATTAAGTTGTAGCTATCTATACCCACAAACCAATCTGGTGTTGGTGCTAGCATAGATTCAAAACTGATTCTTGTGTTTTTTATGTTTACAGAAATATTAGTAGAATCTTTACCTACAATACCTGGTATGGTTAGAAAGAATTTACTTAAAGCTTTATTTGCTAATATCAACGAGTCCATTTCTTTTTTTAATACTGTACTACTGCCTACTTCGGCTACATTTTCTACTCCTTTGCTGGCCAATGAACCTAGTTTAAACACACTACATTCATCACTATGTATTAATCCAATAAATTGTGTAAAATGCTCTGTGGGGGGAATAGTATGTTGTGGTATTGCCCATTTGCCAGTAATAATAATTTTGTAGGATGCGGTAGAATCAATGGCTGCTGCTTTTGGCATTTCAGGTATCTCAGCATTTTCTTTTTTGCAAGAAATGATAAAAGATATTGAACAAATTATTAAAGAAAGAAAAAGATATTTTTTCATAAACTAGGAAATGATTTTATACATATACAAATAAGCCCCAAAAAAAGTTTTGAGGCTTATATATATTCATTTTACTAATCTATTTTCTCAGGTCTCATCATAGGAAAAAACAACACATCTTGTATAGAAACCTGCCCTGTAAGCAACATACACAAACGATCTATACCAAAGCCAATACCACTTGTAGGCGGCATGCCATATTCTAGCGCACGTAAAAAATCATGGTCTATAAACATGGCTTCATCATCGCCACGCTCCATCAGTTTTATTTGATCTTCAAAACGCTCTCGTTGTTCTATTGGGTCGTTGAGCTCACTATATGCATTGGCAATTTCTTTACCATTTATCATTAGCTCAAAACGCTCCACCAAACCTGGTTTGCTGCGGTGCTTTTTTGTAAGCGGGCTCATTTCTACCGGATAATCTGTAATAAAAGTAGGCTGTATATAATGATGCTCGCACTTGCCCCCAAAAATTTCATCTATTAATTTTCCTTTGCCCCATTTCTCATCTGCATGAATGTGTAATTGTTTGCACACTTCTCTTATGCCTGCTTCATCCATTTCGCTTATATCAAAACCAGTGTGCTCCTTAATTGCATCATACATTGTGATGCGTTTGTACGGGGCTTTAAAACTAATTTCTTTTTCGCCAAATTGTACCGTTGCAATTCCATTTGTAGCAATGGCAGTTTTTTCCAATAATTGCTCGGTGGTATCCATCATCCATTCATAATCTTTGTATGCGGTATAAAATTCTAGCACCGTAAATTCAGGATTGTGTGTGCGATCCATTCCTTCGTTTCTAAAATTTCTGCTAAACTCATACACCCACTCAAACCCACCAACGATTAGCCTTTTGAGGTACAACTCATTTGCTATACGCATATACATAGGCACGTCCAATGCATTGTGATGAGTAGTAAACGGACGAGCAGCAGCACCACCAGGAATACTTTGCAACACTGGTGTATCTACCTCCAATGCACCACGCTCATTTAAAAATGCACGAATGGCATTTACCATTTTTGTACGTTTTATAAAAACTTCTTTTACCGATGGATTTACAATTAAATCTGCATAGCGCTGGCGATAACGGAACTCAGGGTCGGTTACTTCATCAAACGATTCGCCATCTTTTTCTTTTACAATTGGCAATGGACGAAGTGCTTTACTTAATATAGTAAACTCCGTAGCATGTATTGAAGTTTCGCCGGTTTTTGTTGTAAACACGTATCCTTTCACACCAATAAAATCTCCAATATCAATCAGTTTTTTCCAAACATTTGCATACATGCTTTTATCTTCGCCTGGGCAAATGTCATCTTGCTTTATGTAAAATTGTATTTTGCCTGTGGAGTCTTGCAGCTCTGCAAAATTTGCTTTGCCCATATCACGTACACTCATTATACGCCCTGCCACACACACGTTAGCAAAATCCGCTTTATTTTCTTCTTCTTTATAAGTTGCTTTTATTTCTGCTGCAGTAATATTTACAGGGTACAATGCTGCAGGATATGCGTCAATACCAAGTTTGGTAAGCTCTGCTAATTTTTCTCTTCTAATAATTTCTTGTTCAGATAAATGTTGTTCGCTCATAATTGTTTTTAAATTCGGGTGCAAAGGTAGTTAATTAGCTGATTTGCTAATTAGCTAATTTGCTAATGTTTGGAAACTGAAAAAAGGGTTACCTTTATTAAAGTATTTTAACAATTCAAATGTTTATTTGGTTTCAAAATTGCATTCTATAATCAAATAAAAACTACTACCATGAAAAAATTATTTACACTTTCACTTATTTTAATGAGCATTACGCTTGGCTCTTGCGATGTATTAAACCAAGCTGCGGGTGCTGTGGGTGCAGGTACAGGCATTTCTAATGCTGAAGCTGGCAACGGTATAAAAGAAGCATTGGCACAAGGGCTTGCAAAATCAGTATTACAATTAAACACAACTGATGGTTTTTTTAAAGACGCTATTTACAAAGTTTTGCTACCGCCCGATGCAAAAAAGATTGAAAACACTTTACGTAGCCTTGGCTTTAATAGTATGGTGGATAAAGCCATTCTTCAAATAAACCGTGGTGCAGAAGATGCAGCTGGCTATGCAAAACCAATTTTTGTAGATGCGATAAAAACTATGACGCTTAATGATGCCATTGGTTTGATTAGGAATGGTGATACGAGTGCCACACACTTTTTTAGAGATAAAACAACAGATAAATTAATGGTAGCTTTTGAACCTGTAATAAAATCATCGTTAGATAAAACCGATGCAACAAAATATTATAGCGAAATGGTAACGAAGTATAATAACCTACCTATTACATTTAAAAAAGTGAATCCTGATTTGACGGGTTATGTTACAGAACGTGCTACCAATGCACTTTTTGATTTGGTTGCTAAAGAAGAAGCAAACATTCGTACCAACCTTGCTGCTCGTACGAGTGATTTGTTGAGAAAGGTTTTTGGAGGAGCGTACAAATAAAGTCGAAGAAGTTTAAAAGGTTTAAGGTTTTTTTAGGTTGCAGGTTCTTTTTGAATTTGCAACCTTTCTTTTTTCGAGGGTTATCTTGAGATTTTATCTCAAGACTAAAACAAGCTATCTTGAGATTTTATCTCAAGACTAAAAAATACCACTTATATATTTCTTTTAAACAATTATTTTCTTTTCAATAAATTGCCAATTATAAAAAATTATACATGAAAAAATTATTCTTTTTATCTTTTTTATTTATAGCTACCGCATCATATGCACAAACAGATATTGCTGCAAAGTATGGTAATATGATTACTGCTACAGATTTAAGAAAACACCTAACCATTATTGCAAGCGATGAATTTGAAGGCAGAGAAACAGGCACCCAGGGGCAACGCAAAGCAGCGTCATACATTGAAAAACAATTTATAGAAATGGGTTTGAAAAAACCTACTGCACTTAAAACCTACCAACAGTTCTATCCACTATTTCAAGATAGTGTGCAAACTTCTTCTTTACTAATAAATGGTGTTGCTGTAGAAAATGGAAAAGATTTTTTAATACCACTTGGGAAAAATAGTACAGCAAAATTTAAATCTACAAAATTGATATTTGCAGGTTACGGCATAGATGATGTGGCGTACAACGATTATAAAAATTTAAATGTAAAAGGAAAAGTGGTTGTAATATTTTTAGGCGAACCCAAAAAAGCTGGTAAATATTTTATAGATGAGGCTGTAGGTAAAATATCTAAATGGACTTTTCCTGGGTTACAAAACAAATTGGCTGCCGCAAAAGCAAGAGGCGCTGTGGGAGTGTTTGTAATAAACCCGCTTATGGAAACATTTAGCAAACGCATGCTAGATAACAATAGTAGCACTGGAATAAATTTTGAAAGCTTACCAGAAGAAACGCCAAAGACTTTGAGCTATGCTTTGGTTTCGCATGCTTTTGTAAAAAAATTATTACCATTAGAATTTGATTCTATTTTGGAAAAAGCTATAGCAAAAAATTTATTTTTGACAAAGGCAATGGATAAAAAAATAAAGATAGAGTACACATTTAATAAAGTCCGAAACATTATTAATGCCAGCAATGTTATTGGTATAATTGAAGGTACAGACAAAAAAGATGAATACGTTTTTCTTACTGGGCACTACGATCATTTAGGAAAACACGATGGTAAAATATATTATGGAGCTGATGATGATGGAAGTGGTACATGCGGTGTAATAGAAATGGCTTCTGCGTTTGCAAAAGCAGCAGCAGATGGCAACAAGCCAAGGCGCACCATGGTTTTTATGACAGTTAGTGGCGAAGAAAAAGGATTGTGGGGAAGTGAATATTATAGCGATCATCCTTTGTATCCGTTAGATAAAACATCGGTAGATTTAAATACAGATATGGTGGGGCGCACAGATACCGAAAGAAAAACAGCTGATACATTAAATTATGTGTATGTAGTAGGCCACGATAAAATAAGCAGCGAAATGCCATTGATAAACGAAGCTGCTAATGCAAAATATACCAACTTGGTTTTGGATTATAAATTTGACGACCCTAACGATAAAGAAAGAATTTACTACCGCAGCGATCATTATAATTTTGCACGGAAAGGAGTACCCGTATTGTTTTTTTATGATGGTATGTTAAAAGCCGATTACCACAAACCTACAGATACCGTTGATAAAATAAATTTTGAGCTGTATGAAAAAAGAGTGAAAATGATTTTTTATACGGCATGGGAAATTGCCAATAGAGATAAAATGCTCAATAGGGATAAACCACTTGATGGGGGAACGAGGTAAGAAATTTGAAAACGCATTTTTTTGAGATGCGTTTTTTTATATAGAAAACTTATCGATGCAATCCTCCCTATTTTCCATAAAAATTTATTTTTTATTTTAATTATGTAATTCTTTTTGCAAGTGCATCTTTTTAAAAACGCACTTGTATGTTACTTACAAAACTTTTTAAAGACGCCCGTTATTTTCAAATACTTTTTCAAAGTATATTTTTAAGTTATGGTATTTTCTTTTTGCATTGGCAAAATGATGGTTGGTTATATCTAACGTATTTTATTACAAGCATTATTACACAATTATTATGTGAATTGGCTTTTGGTAAAAATGAACAGCCGTTTTTTTCATCCTTTAAAAAAGGCATTCCATCTGTACTTATTTCTTCTTTTGGTTTAAGCTTATTACTAAAAACTAATCTTTTATGGGTAGCTGTATTTGCTGCATTTGTATCCATTCTATCTAAATATATTATTCGAATAAATGGCAAACATATTTTTAACCCATCTGCATTAGGCATTGTAGCTGCCATATTACTTACTGGCAAAGCTTGGGTAAGCCCAGGGCAATGGGGCAGTGGGATAGTGATTTTATTTGCTGTGTTGTGCCTAGGTTTTATAGTGGTTACAAAAGTGCAAAATTTATCTGCAAGTCTTTTTTTCTTGGGCGTATTTGCGGGTTTGCTTTTTATACGGCAAATTGTTTACATCGGTTGGCCAATAGATTATTTTATGCAATCTATAAGCACAGGCAGTTTATTATTGTTTTCTTTTTTCATGATTACAGATCCTAAAACTACGCCTAATCATCGTGTAGCAAAAATGATTTGGTGCACTACTATTGCCGCTGTTGCCTTTTATTTAGCCAGTTTTAAATTTATAAACGCAGCACCAATATTTGTGTTGGTTTTTGCACAGCCGATTGTGCCCTTGTTAGATAAATTATTTAAAGCTAAAAAGTTTCAATGGAGTAATACAATCAAACATATTTCTTTAAACGAGTATTCTATAAAACCATTTTCGCATAATCAATCTTATAATTAATACACTAAAAACAACAACGGCTCACTAAAAGTGTCAGACACCTTTGTAGAGTCTTTATAAATAGAAGCTCACAATCAGGTGTCAGACACATGCAAGTAGGTTTTCACTCAATCATAATTAATACACTAAAAACAAAAACAATGAAAAAGAAACTTCTAATTATTGCAATCGCCATTGCGGTGTCTCCATTGCTATTTTCCTTTTGCGGCTTTTATGTAAGCAAGGCAGATGGTACATTAAAAAACAAAACAAGCCAAGTTATTTTGGTAAGAGATGGTAACAAAACATCTGTTACCATGTACAACGATTTTAAAGGCGATACTAAAGATTTTGCTATGGTAGTGCCCGTGCCTGTTGTGCTGCGCAAAGATGATATTAAAGTTATAGACCAATCTGTTTTTCAAAGATTGAATGATTACAGTGCACCAAGGTTGGTGGAGTATTGGGATCAAAATCCATGTAATGGCTATGAGATGGAAGATAAGATGTCAATGAATAAAGCTGAAATGTCTGCACCAAGTGTAAGTGCTTTGGGAGTAATAAGGAAAAAAGATTTAGGCGTAAAAGTAGAAGCCAAATATTTAGTAGGCGAATACGATATTTTAATTTTGAGTGCTAAAGAAAGTGGTGGTTTAAAAGAATGGCTCACCAGCAACGGTTACAAAATACCCGAAGGGGCACAAGAAGTGCTTGACCCATACATAAAAAGTAATCTTAAATTTTTTGTGGTAAAAGTAAATGAGAAAGAAAAAAATAAATTGAACAATAATTTTCTTCGCCCTATTCAAATAAGTTTTAACTCACCAAAGTTTATGTTGCCTATACGCTTGGGCATGGCCAACGCAGATGGCGATCAAGACTTAATTGTATATGCATTTACCCGTAAAGGAAGAATAGAGTGTACAAACTATCGTAATGTAAACATTGCAACAGATAAAAATGTGCCGTTGTTTGTACAAAAAAACTTTAATAATTTTTATGGCAATTTATTTACCCACCAGTGGGATAATGAAGATAAGTCTGTAGCATTTTTAGAATACGCCTGGGATGTGAGCCCACAAAATTTTTACCATTGCGACCCATGCATAGCCACAGCACCCGGCCTGCAAGACCTTGTGCAAAGTGGCGTGTGGTGGCTTGGCGGAAAAGACTGGAGTGATTATAGCGATGTAAATAATGACGAGCCAGACAACGGTAGCAAGAATGTGCATTTTACCCGTTTGCATTTTAGATACAATAGAAAATCTTTTGCACAAGATTTATCGTTTCAAGTTACGCCTAATACGGAAACGTTTCAAGCAAGGTATGTAATAACGCACCCAGCCACTGGTAATTTTGATTGCACTGCAGGTAAAAAATATTTGCAAGATCTTAAACAAAGAAGAAAAAAAGAATTGAACGAATTAACAGCATTAACAGGTACTAACATAAATAACTGGCAAGATGATGCCGCTGCAAAAAACGATGAAGAAGATGTAGCCGAAGCACAGTATGCCACATTAATACCACAAATAAATAGCGATGAACAAAAAGAAAAAAATATACCAACAGGTTTTATTGTATTTGGTGTAGCTATTTTGGCTAGTTCAAGTTTATTAAAATGGAAGGGTATGGTTTAAGTAAAGTATGTTTTGTGGTTGAAGAAAAAACGCATTCGCCAAATGTGTTTTTTCTTTTATTTAGTTTTTACATTGCTAGTTTTTGTTTTTGCAACTTTAGGCTTTTGTATTTTTGAAAGTGTCTTTTTTATTATCTCTTGTTTTATGCAACAACGTTCTATATCTTCTTTATAGCTTTTTATTTTATCATCGCTTAAGGAAAATAAAATGGCTCGTTCATAATTATTTATGGCATTGGTATAATTTTGCAAAAGTTCATACATGGCTGCACGTTTGCTATAAATCCAACATTTATCTAGCGTAGCTATTTCTGCGCAAAAAGATAAATGTAAATCTAAATCATCCCACCTTTCTAAATCGGTAAGCAATGTAGCATAATGAAAATAAGGATGCGGATAACTAGGTGCCATTTTCATGGCCGTAAGAAAATGATTTTCTGCACGGGCATAATCATCAAA
>JAYSOC010000345.1:0-1566 GCA_043723285.1 Ferruginibacter sp.
GTACGCAACTCTGTTACATCATACTTTTTTTCATAGCCTGTTTTTGCCCTTACTACATACTGGTATATTTCGCCCAAACCTGTTGTTACTGGTGCTAAAAAAGGGCTGCCAATTCCTTTTGGTATTTGGTCTTTTACGGCACTCAATCTTTCTGTCACTTGTTGCCTTGCCCAATACACATCGGTTGCATCATTAAAAACAATGGTAACAACGGACAAACCAAATCTGGAAAAACTTCTTATTTCTTTTAAGCCTGGGATATTGCTGTTTGCTTGCTCAATGGGAAATGTTATGAGCCGTTCAATATCTGTAGCACCCAACGAAGGGGCAGAAGTAATTACCTGCACTTGGTTATCGGTAATGTCTGGTACGGCATCAATTGGCAGTTTGGTAAATTGATAACTGCCATAGCCAATAAGGGCAATGATAAACAACCCAACTATGAGTTTATTTTTTATGGAAAACGCTATGATTTTGTTGAGCATACTTATTTAGATTAATGAAATACAAAAGGACAATACGCAAACGGCAATGAGCAATGGTTTATCCATTACTATTTTGCTTTTGCTTGTTGCAAATTGCTTACTGAAAAATGTTCATTAACCTAACCTGGGTGGTTGCCAAATACTGCCAAAGGATTTGGAAGTATAATATTGCTCTGTGTAAGCGGCAACATTTTTTGCAGAAATAATTGTAGTGGTATGTAAAGTAAAAAATGTTTGCTGCACCAATGCAATGACTGTATTTACAGCATGGCAGTCTGTAGTTTTGAAGGGTAAATTTTGGTGGTCATGTTTAGCGTTGTCTGAATGATGATTGTTTTCGTTGTAATGGTTTTTCAAGAAGTTTATAAAACTTATACCATATTCATCATCGTTTTTGTCTTCATGATGCTCCAAATAATGATGTATGAGTGTCGGCAATTTCAATAGCTGTCCTATTTCTGTGTTGGCACACAAAAAGATGGAAAGAAATGATATGGCGATAAGTTTTTTCAACTGGTTGCAAATATAATGATAAAGTTTTTGAGTTGCACTATTTATACAATGGCAATAAAACGCCAGCGTTTTGGGAGTTTGGTTTTATGGCTCAAAAAACATTTGGCAAAATTTCTTTTTATATAAATTTCGAAAATTTTACCGATCAGCGGCAGAGTAAATACAAAACAGTTGTAAACCCTCCGCACAACAATCCAACGTTTGATGATATTTGGAATCATGCCGAAGGATTTGTTGTAAATGGCGGGCTTAAAATAAAGCTTTAACGCAATGTTATGTAAAGCTTGTGTAATTTTACATTCACTAAAAAAACAAAAATGAACAAGACATATTGTTGGAAATGTGTGCTGATGCTGGCATCAGTTTTAGGTTTGGTAAATGCATTTATGGCATAAACTAATCCATGCATTAATTAAGGGGTTGCAAATAATTAATTTGCAACCCTTTTATTTTGTAAGGGTAAACACCTGTGCCGCCGCATTATTTTTAAGCACTACTAATAAATTATTTTCCTTCAGATAAATCATCTTACGGCTTTCGCCCCTTACTTTTAAACCATCTGTTGTAT
>JAYSOC010000346.1:0-3938 GCA_043723285.1 Ferruginibacter sp.
CCATTATAGCCTGTGGTTGCAGGATCTAGCTGATGCCAATTTTTTGGAACCTCTCCCTTTTGTGCAAATGTCGAAAAGCAAATTAGCATAAGTGCAAATGCTAGTGATGTGATTTTATTCATATATTTTGTTTGTGTTTAATTTTTTATTTATTTTATTAAAATTGAATTATCATTGGTTGATGTTACAAAGAAATTTCGAGTTGCCAGAGTCTTAAGCCCCTCCTTCGGAGGGGTTTGGGGAGGGCTATAAATCAAACCTTATCCCCTGCGCTAGCGGTAACTTATCACTATAGTTAATCGTATTTGTTTGTCTGCGCATATAAACTTTCCAAGCATCGCTACCACTTTCTCTACCACCACCAGTTTCTTTTTCGCCACCAAATGCCCCACCTATTTCTGCGCCAGATGTACCAATGTTTACATTTGCAATACCACAATCACTCCCCGCAGCAGATAAAAATAATTCTGCTTCACGTAAATTATTAGTTATAACAGACGATGAAAGTCCCTGCGGTACGCCGTTTTGCAATGCTATTGCTTCTTCCATTGCCTTGTATTTCATGATGTAAAGTATTGGCGCAAATGTTTCGTGTTGCACAATGGCATAACTATTTTTAGCTTCGGCTACACATGGTTTTACATAGCAACCACTCTCATAATTTTTTCCTTTAAGCACACCGCCTTCCACAATAAAGTTTCCACCTTCGGCTTTACATTTTTCAATGGCTTGTAAATAATTATTCACTGCATCTTTATCTATAATTGGACCTACATGATTTTTTTCATTTAACGGATTTCCAATTTTTAATTGAGCATACGCATTTACCAAAGTATCTCTAAACTTATTGTATATTTTTTCATGAATAATTAATCTGCGTGTACTCGTGCAACGTTGCCCGGCCGTACCCACCGCACCAAATACTGCTGCCGTAATAGCAATATTTATATCTGCATCTTTTGAAACTATAATCGCATTGTTACCACCAAGTTCAAGCAAACTTCTACCAAGTCTTTGCCCAACCGTAGCCGCTACAGCCTTACCCATACGTGTACTACCAGTTGCACTCACAAGTGCTACACGAGTATCAGCACTCATCCATTCGCCCACATTTCTGCCGCCGCTTATGAGTCCACACACACCTTCTGGCACATTATTTTTCTTAAAAACCGATTGAATTATATTCTGACAAGCAATGCCACACAAAGGTGTTTTTTCGCTCGGTTTCCAAATAGCCACATCTCCACAAACCCACGCCAACATGCTATTCCAACTCCACACTGCTACAGGAAAGTTAAACGCAGAAATAATACCAACAATTCCCAGCGGATGATATTGCTCATACATTCTATGCCCAGGTCTTTCGCTATGCATCGTTAAGCCGTGCAATTGACGAGAAAGCCCCACCGCAAAATCGCAGATGTCAATCATCTCTTGCACTTCGCCCAAGCCTTCTTGCAAGCTTTTGCCCATTTCATAACTTACGAGTGTACCCAATTCTTGCTTGTATTTTCTGAGTTCGTTACCTACTTGTCTTACAATTTCGCCACGCTTTGGTGCAGGCCATAAGCGCCATTCAGCAAAGGCTTCTTGCGCTTTTTCTACAACGCTATCGTATGCAAATCTATCTGCACCTACCACCGTTCCTATTTCTTTTCCATCTACTGGGGAGTACGATGTTATTCTTTCGCCTTTCGATTTTATCCAGTTTAGTCCCGTAGAAACACCTTTATTAGAAGCCGAAATTTGTAATGTTTTTAAAAAATCCATTATGCTATTTTTAGGGCTGCAAGGTAAGGAAATTATGGACAATTAGTTAATTGATAATGATGAAATTCGTTGGCAAAATGCTAAATATTATTCTTTTGTTTACAAGCCAATATCCCTGATAGAACTTCAGTGGCGACGCTCCGTTCAACAGTATATCTATGGTCATCTTTTATCGATTATTGTTGTTAGAGCAATCGGCTCACTTTTTTATCAGAATATATAAATAATGTAGTCGTATTATTTATATTATTTGTTTATGTTTCATCATAATTATTTCAAAAATTTTCGTTCCCTCGATAAATCCTGAAAGGATGATATTAATATAGCAAAATACAAATATTGTCCATAAACCCCGAAGGGGTGATATTATCAATAATGTCATCCCTTTGGGAATTCGGCTTTATAATTTTGATTGAGTTCTATATTAATGCCAGCCTTTTTGGCTTAATAATAAGCTTCATCTCCTCCAAGGTTCCTGTCCCACGAACCTTTTAAGAAAAACGATTAAGCCTATTTTCAATAAAACTTACTTAGCCTCACTTTTGGTTAATAATAAGCAAAAACAAAAAAAGCTTGTTACATCATTGTTATATTTGTAAATTAATAATAAGCTTTTTTATGCAACCCGTTTTCTTTAAAGATTTAGGAATTATAGATTACAAATCTGCTTGGGATTACCAAGAAAAACTATTGCAAGAAAACGTTGCCATAAAATCTGCTATTAGAAACGACCCATCATTAAGTCAAACATTAGATACACAAAACTATTTCCTATTATGTGAGCACACACCCGTTTATACCTTAGGCAAAAGTGGAGATATGTCAAATGTTTTAATGAGCGAAGATGAGCTTGTAAAAAACAATATTGATTTTTTTAAAACAAATAGAGGAGGCGATATTACTTTTCATGGCTTGCAACAAATAGTTGGTTACCCTATTATTGATTTAGAAAAGTTTTATACAGATATTGGAAAATATTTGCGCAACCTGGAAGAAGTAATTATTTTAACCCTTGCAGAATATGACATTCTAGGAGAACGTAGTACTGGAGAAACTGGCGTGTGGATAGAACCCAATATAAACGGAAGAGAAAGAAAAATATGCGCTATTGGTGTACGTTGTAGCCGATGGATAACTATGCATGGTTTTGCACTAAATGTAAATACGAACTTAGATTATTTCAATAATATTGTACCCTGTGGTATTGTAAACAAGCAAGTAACTTCTATAGAAAAGGAGTTGGGTAAAAAGGTAGATTTCGAAATGGTAAAACAACAAATAAAAAACAATTTCGAAAAAGTTTTTGAAATTGAATACATTTTACCAGAGACAATAAGATTATAATTTCTTAGCGTCTTTGGTAATCTGAAATTTATTTTTTTCCAACAACTCTCCATCTTCATATATTTCAAAATTAAACCAGCCGGTGTGTACAAAATTTACTTTTTCTATGATCAAGTAATCTTCCCTTATTCTTTTTATTTCAAACAAAAATTTCTCTGTTTCGTCATAAAATTTTACAGAGTACTTTTTTGTGTTGGTCTCCGATAAATGAATAATAATATTATTATCCTTAGCAGTAAAAATAAATGAACTAGGATAAGTAATAGTAGGCTTTGCAGGCGGTTCTATAAAACCAGAATCTCTATTGGCTACTTTCATCCATGGGTATTTATCTTCAATGGTATTATCGTATTTTGTGGTGTCTTTTATGGGGCGCATTATATAGGAGTAGGCGTATGTACCACCTTCAAAAGCCACAAAAATTCTGTAATACATTTTGTTATACGGCACATTTACATCTGCATAGCCGTTCTCTCTACTTTGCGGGCTAAGCACACTGCCAGCTGTTTTATAATTTCTCAAACTATCGTATGAACGCTGAATATTAAGTGTAGTAATGGGTTTGGTATAATCATTTACCCAACTTACAATAATTTTATTATTAATATTTTTTACCATTATTACAGGCAAAGGCTTTTGCTGCGCAAAAACATTAATAGCTGTAAAAATAAAAACAAGAAAGAAAAAACACTGTTTTGTCATATATCATGGATGTCTAGCGCAAATATAATTGCAAAAATTATTTATTTAAACTTTCACAAATATTTTCCTGTTAAAATCAGTTTAAAAAATTAATGCGCCTTTGGGTAAAGAAGCATTGCCTT
>JAYSOC010000347.1:0-3934 GCA_043723285.1 Ferruginibacter sp.
GTAAAAATTTGTGCTGCACGCCAAGGCCCAAGCGTATGACTACTACTTGGTCCTACACCAATTTTAAACATATCAAAAACAGAAATGGCTTCGTGGTTCACAATAATAATTTTTATAAAAAAGCCTTAGATAAATCCAAGGCTAAAATTAGTTTAAAGAAATGATATTACTGAACGGCTCTTAATGTAATTTCAAATTTCAAATAAGCGTTTCCAGGAATTGTAGGAAGTCTACCTGCCGATCCATAAGCTAAAGAAGGAGGAATATATAATGTAGCCGATCCGCCAGATTTTATTAATGGCAAAATTAATTGCCATCCTGAAATAACATTTAATAATTGCAAAGTTGCTGGCTGCCCTGGCTGAGAGTTATCAAACTGTGCTCCATCTGTTGTAGCCGACATAAATTTACCTACATAGTCTATACTAATATTTGAACATAGATTAGGAGATGTTCCAGTACCTTGTGTAGAAATAATATAATACATGCCGTTTTTTTCAACTGCATTTGTAATATTATTTGCTGCAAGATAATTTTCTAAATAGGCCTTTTCTGCGGCCGGAGCAATAGTTGCAGGTGCAAGTTGTGTACAATCAGTAGAAGAATTGCTGTTTTTGACACAAGCAGTAAAAACGAGTGCCGATACAGCACATAAAAAGAACCATTTTTTCATCGTATATATTTGTTTTGTTTGAAGAGTATTTTTATAGCTTTTTCGCTGCATCATCTTTTTTTTGCTTGTGTTTTAATTCTAGATACATTTGGTCATTCATTTCCCATTTAAAATGCATTCTTACTATTGCGTAAAAAATTATTGCAATAATAACTGCAATTACTACTACAAAGAAGGCTTGTGGAGAAGTTTTTGAAATTTTTATGTACCAGTCGGGTATAAAAAGATATACGCAAACAATAAGCAACAAAATAGGCAACCCAAATACACATGCCATAGGTAAACCTCGTAATAATTTACTAATAAAACTACTATGAGCTACTCTATTTTGCTCCCAATATTGTATAAAATTTTCTTCTTCGGTTGTCAGCATGGCACAAAATTAATTCAAATGTATGGTTTGCTTGGCTATATTCTTATTTACTTGTAGGTTTGCTGCATAAAAAGGTATAAAAGGTAAAATTATTATAGATGAAAATGGAGCAACTGATTGTACAATATTTGTACAGCAACAAAAAAGTAACGTTACAAGAAATAGGTACTTTTATTATATCATCTGATATTAGCATACCAGTAGATAGTGAAAAAGATACCATAATGCCTGAAAACTATATTGAGTTTAAATATGATTTGAAAGCAGGAGTTGATGAAGGTTTGATAGATTACATTGTAGCCAATTCGAGAAAAATAAAACCACTGGCATCATCCGATTTAGAATCTTTTATTAGTCTAAATAAACAATTTTTAAATATAGGAAAACCATTGGTAATGGAAGGGCTTGGTACATTGCACAAAACACAAATGGGCGACTATGCATTTGCCCAAGCCGGCACATCGCATGTAATGATACAAGATGCCCCAAAAATTATAACAGAAAAAATTATTGAAAAAGTAAGTTTTGCCACTCCTCCAAAAGAAAAAAGTACAGGCATAAATAAAATAGCCATTGTAGCTGTATTAGGTTTTATTCTTTTGGGCGCTTTGGGTTTACTGACCTATTATTTTATAAACAAAAATGCTAGCACTACAACAAATACCGAAAATAATTCCGAAGTTTCTACTCCAGCTAAAGATACTAGCGTAGCAAATAACACAAACACTACAGATACGAGTGCTGCAAATAAAATAAAAGAAACCCTTACTGTTGCAACACCTATAAACACTAGTGATACCAATAGTTTTTATATAGTAATAAAAGAATTTACAGATTTAGCGCTTGCACAAAAACGTTACACTGTGCTTACTAACTATGGCAATAAATTAGTGCTTACCACCAAAGATTCTATAACCTATAAATTGAGAATGCCTTTTAAAAAACCACTTTCTGATACTTTGCGTGTAAAAGATTCTTTAGGAGTATTTTTTCAAGCAAAAACATATGTAGAGCTACCATAAATAATTTTTAGCATGAGCCATATTTCTTTTGAAACAATAGATTGGTCAAACATAGAAAAAGTAGCCTACCAAGGAAAAACTGGAACAGCTTATTGGCAAACAAAAATATATGATGGAATAAGATTAAGGTTAGTGGAATATTCTGAAAATTATATTGCAGACCATTGGTGTAAGAAAGGGCATATTGTACATTGCTTAGAAGGAGAATTTGTGAGTGAATTAGAAAATGGCGAAAATTTTACGCTAACAAAAGGTATGATGTATATCGTTTCTGATGAAATGAGTTCTCATAAATCTATTGCTAAAAATGGCGTTAAGTTATTAATTATTGATGGTGATTTTTTAAAGTAAAAAATAAATATTATTAGAGCTATGGAATTTATTGATTACTACAATGTACTTGGGTTACAAAAAAATGCAACTGCTGATGATATTAAAAAAGCGTATCGAAAATTGGCCAAACAATTTCATCCAGATGCAAACCCTGATGATGCTACTGCAAAGAAAAAATTTCAACAAATAAATGAGGCCAACGAAGTATTAAGCGATGTAGAGAATAGAAAAAAGTATGATAAATACGGTAAAGATTGGCAACACAGCGAGGCCTTTGATCAACAAGCAAGGCAGCGTCAGCAATACTCACAACAGTTTGGTGGCGGAGAAACCGATGGTGGCTTTTCAGATTTTTTCTCCTCCATGTTTGGTGGGGGCGGTGGTAGAAGAAGCACTGGTAAGCAAAAAGGGCAAGATTTAAATGCAAATTTTCAATTAAATCTTACTGACACTTTTAAAACACACCAACAAACCATTACCGTAAATGGTAAAAATATTAGAATAACAATCCCAGCAGGCATAGAAGATGGACAAGTAATAAAACTTAAAGGCTATGGGCAGGCAAGCCCGAATGGCGGAACAGCAGGTGATTTATACCTCACATTTAAATTAAACAACGATACTTTTTTTAAGCGTGTAGGAAACGATTTGCAAATAACACAAGAAATAGATTTATACACCGCTGTGCTTGGCGGAGAAATAACATTGAATACACTACACGGAAAAGTAAAACTAAAAGTAAAGCCTGAAACCCAAAACAATACCAAAATACGATTAAAAGGAAAAGGCTTTCCTGTCTATAAGCAAGATGAAGTATTTGGTGATTTATTTGTAACCTACCTTGTAAAACTCCCCACCAACCTTTCTGAAAAAGAAATAGAATTATTTACTGCACTACAAAAATTACATGTAAAGTAAGAAAACGAAGTTGCTTTTTTGTTTGTATATATTTTTTAAATAGTCAAAAAGCTATTTTATTTAAAATATTTACACATAAAACGCAATCATGAAAAAAATACTTTCACTCACACTCCTACTAACTATGAGTGCCATGTTATATGCACAAATGGATATGAAAAAGCCTGAAGGCTTAAAAGTAGGTGATAAAGCTCCCGAAATAGTTGGTATTGACCAAAATGGTAAAAAAGTTTCTTTAAAAGACATATTAAAAAATGGAGAAGCAGTATTAATTTTTTATCGTGGGCAATGGTGCCCATACTGCAATAAACAATTAAGTAACCTCAATGATTCTCTTTCCTACATTACCGCTAAAGGCGGAACAATAATCACCATCACACCAGAAACAGCAGATAATATTAAAAAAACTATAGCTAAAACAAAAGCATCATTTTCTATTATTGAAGATAAAGGGTTGGCAATAATGAAAGACTACAAAGTAAGCTTTGCTGTGGATGAAAAAACAATTGAAAAATACAAAGGTTATGGTATTGACTTTGCAAAAGCAAATGGCGAGAATGGCGCCAACCTACCCGTGCCTGCTACATACATTGTAGGCAAAAATGGAAAAATAAC